>CAYRLT010000640.1:0-14345 GCA_964425095.1 uncultured Luteolibacter sp. | reverse complement strand
GTGAGACTGCGCGTTCTGCTCCTTGATCGCATTGGTAATATCGGTCGGTGTCTCGCCGAGAGACGCGAGTTTGTCCGGCTTGAGCGAGATGCGCATCGAGTAATCTTGCGCGGTGAAATTCTTCACATCACCCACACCACGGACGCGCTTGATTTGGTCCACCAGATTGATGTCGACATAGTTGCCGAGAAAAACTCCGTCATAGGTGCCCTTCGGCGAGGAGACTCCGATGGCTAACAAGATGTCAGGACTGGAGCGATTGGTGATGACGCCCTCGCGTTTCACCGCGTCCGGCAGCTGGGCTTCCGCCTGGCCCACGCGGTTTTGCGTGTTAACCTGCATGATGTCCACGTCCGTGCCGACATCGAAGGTGACGTTGAGTGTCATCTTGCCGTCGTTGGCGTTGTAGGACTGCATGTAGAGCAGTTTGTCCACGCCGTTGACCTTGGATTCGATGGGCGTCGCCACGGATTCCATGACTGCCTCGGCGGCGGCACCGCGATAGGTCGAGGTGACCTGGATCAGGGTGGGGCTGACATTCGGGTATTCCGAAATCGGCAGGCGTGAGAGAGAAATGAGGCCCACGATGCAGGTGACGATCGAGATGACCATCGCCACGATCGGCCGGCGGATGAAGAATTCAGCCATGACGAGTTAGTGCTTGGCGGGTTTCACCTTGGCGGCGGGAGCGGATTGCATGGCGGCCATTTGGCTGGAGTCCAACGCCTTCACCGGCGCTCCTTCACGCGCTTTTTGGATGCCTTCAAGGATGATGCGCTCGCCGGGTTTCAACCCTTCGGAAATGAGGATGTTTGAATCAACTTGCTCGGCTGTGGTAACGGCACGCTGATTGGCGATCCCTTCCGGACTTACCACCCAAACAAATGATTTTCCCTGCAATGAGACCAGAGCGCGCTCCGGGATGGCGATGCTATCCTTGCGTGTTCCGATGTCCACGCGGACTCGTGAGAACATGCCGGGACGCAGCAGCTTGTCCTTGTTGGGAAACTCCGCTCTGATGCGCAGCGTCCCGGTTTTGACATCCACCGCGCGGTCGATGAAGACGAAGCGGCCGCGATCCGGGTGATCCTTGCCATCAGCGGGAATGAGCGTGAGGGGAAGCTCGGCCAGTTCGCGGCCCAGCTTGACGCTTCGCTCCTTGGCGCGAATGTATTCAACCTCGCTGACGTTGCAGTAAAACCAGATGGGATCGAGCGTGGAAATCGTCGCTAACAACGTGGGCTCGCCCTTGCCGACGAAATCGCCGATGGAGACTTGCTTGGCACCGATCAGGCCAGTGATGGGAGCCTTCACATCGCAATAGCCAAGGTCCAGTTTGGCGGAATCCACCCGCGCATTGGCGGACTGGACACCCGCATCACCGACCTGCACCGCGGCGAGCGCGTTGTCGAGATCCTGCTTGGGAATCGCCCGTTTTTCGAACAGCGGTTCAAGCCGGGCAACGTCCGCTTTGTATTTGGCAAGCGCGGCCACGGCCTCGGCTAGGGAGCCCTCCGCGCCTTTGAGTTTCTCCTCATACGGCCGCTTATCGAGTTTGAAAACGACTTGGTCCTTTTGCACCTCGGTGCCCTCGATAAATGGAGTTTCCTCGACGAAAGCTTCCACCCGCGCCCGCACATCGACATTCTGCGGCGAGTCGAGCTGGCCGATCAAAGTCGCTGTCAGCGGCACCTCCGATGTGGTGATTTCCAGCACCTCGACGATGGGCGGCGGAGTTGCTACAGCTTCGGGTTTCTTGCAGGCGGTCAGCGAAAAAGCCGCCATCAAAGCGGCTCCGATGGGCGCTGCGGCATGGCGGCATGATCCGCCGGTGAGTTTGCGGGAGATGGTTTTCAATGTGGAGGTTCGCTCAGTTCGGGTGTGAAAAACGTCTAAGGCCTGTCTGCGGCTCTCAAGTGAGATCCAAAGCGCTTGCAGTCTAAATAAACGCGCCTTGAGTGTCAATCATGACCTAGGGAGCTATGACCATAGTCTTACGGATTTTCCGATGGCTCGAATTCCACCCGAAAAGAATCCACTTGATGCCCGCGCATCACTCGACAACATCACGTCCGTCCAGTAAACAAGGGGCTGGCAGGGATAATTCTTACCTGCCGGAACCGCGGCCCCACTCACTGCGGCTGATCACTACGCTGACATAACCCGGAAGTCCTTCCATACCGATTGCGATCACGATGCGAACCACCGCCCGACCTTTAGCCCTCATTTCCAGCACGATTATTTTGAGCTCCTGCGTGCTCGGCCCCCAACCGGGGTCTCCGGACTATCAGACTCCTGGCTCCATTCGCGGGGATTCCTCTCCTCACGGCACCTCGTTCGGTGACAAGGCCTGGCGCTCGGTTTTTTCGGACTCCACCATGCGCAAACTCATCGAAAGCGCGCTGAAAAACAACCCGGACCTCGTCGCCGCCACTTACCGCATCGAACAAGCCCGTGCCCGCGCGAATGCCTCCCGCTCAGACTGGTTCCCTCAACTCAGTGGCAGTGGGGGCGCGTCCGCTAACTACGGCTCAATCAATAGTGGCCAAGTCCCTCCCGGTGGTGAACGCAGCTCGGAAACTTACGATTTCACCGGCCTGCTGAGTTGGGAAATCGACCTTTGGGGCGGCATCCGCCGCAGCAACGAAGCATCCCGCTCAAGATTGTTAGAATCGGAGTATCTGCGCGATGCCGTGCAAACCGGCTTGGTCGCTGCCGTCGCTGGCTCTTACATCGAACTGACCAATCTCGATGAACGCCTCGCCATTTCCAAACGCACGGCGCAAAGCCGCCAAGAATCACTCAAGCTCGTCACCAGTCGCCGCGATGGCGGTGTCAGTTCCGATCTTGAGGTTGGTCAGGCCGAAGCCCTCCTGGGTCAGGCACGCACCGCCATCCCTATCACTGAGCAAGCCATCGCCGCCAAGGAAAATGAAATCCGCTCGTTGCTCGGCGAGTTCCCCGGCAGCGTCCCCCGCGGCGGCCAACTCGATTCCTCACTCCGCATCAAAGGCGGCCTGCCATCCACCTTGTTGGAACGCCGGCCCGACGTCGCCGCAGCAAACCAAGCCTATCAGGCCGCCACCGCCGAGATTGGAGTCGCTATCGCCCTGCGCCTGCCATCACTTTCTCTTACCGGTAAGGGTGGCGTCATCAGCAGTTCATTGGATAACCTGCTCGATAGTAACTCCGGAGCCTACTCCATCGGGCCGAGCCTCGCCGGACCAATCTTCGATGCCGGCCGCTCCAAAGCCCGGGTGGATGCCGCCAAGGCGCTCGCCGGTGAAGCCCTTGCCGCCCATGACAAAGCTGCGAAACAAGCCTTCCGAGAAGCGGCGGACTCGATCAACGCCCATGTGAAAACCGGTGAGATCTCCGCCGAACAAAGCCGCCTTGTGGAAGCGAACCGCAAAGTCGCAACGGTTGCCAATGAGCGCTTCGAAGGTGGTGAATCGAGTTATCTCGAAGTGCTCGATGCCGAGCGCAATTTGTTCAGCTCCGAGCTCGATCTTGCGGACGCCCGCCGCGATCAATTGCTCTCCGTCGTGCAGGCCTACCGCGCTCTAGGAGGCGGCTGGAAGTAATCCCTCGCCCCGGCCGACGATGCTCAAGCTCCTACTGCTGCTCTTCGTTCTCGTCTCCGCCTGTGTTGCAATCCATGGCATGGGGATGGTCCTGGGCTTGCGCTGGCTCGCCCGCACCAGACCGGTGCACCACCATCACTTCAGCCTGCCGACGATGTTTTGGATTCTCGTCCGTGTGGTGTATGGTCTGTTAGTTCTTCATCTGCTGCAAATTCTTGTCTGGGCGGCGTGCTACCACTGGGCCGGTTGTTTTCCGGATTTCACCACGTCGTTCTATTACTCCGCGACCAGTTATTCCACCGTGGGCTTTGGGGATGTGATTCCGCCCGAAAATTGGCGCATCATCGGCTCCGTCGAGGCCGTCACCGGCATCCTGATGTTCGGTTGGAGCACCGGCGTGTTGTTCTCGGTAGTCAATCACCTGCAAGCCCGCTTTGCGGAAACCCATCAGGCTGGAAAATGACACGGAACCTCGTGAAACCAGCATGATTATTCTCGCCAATCCCCTGGGTCTGCTCGCGCTGCTCGGTATTCCCACGATTCTTGCGATCCATTTTCTTCAGCGCAAGGCACGGGAAATCCCCGTCTCGACATTATTCTTGTTGGATCAAACCCGGCGCGAGGCGGCCAGTGGCAGAAGGTTTGATCGGTTGATCCCATCGATCCCACTGTGGATGCAATTGCTCGCCGTCCTGTTGCTCGCATGGTTTCTATCAGAGCCGCGTTATCGGAAATCCGGAAGCGTCCAGCGAGTCGCGGTGGTGGTGGATCCATCCGCCTCCATGAGCGTCTTCAAGCAGAAGGCACTCGATCGTTTGGTCGGAATCCTGCCCGAACTTCAGGGGCCTGCATCGGAAATCCAGTTGACCGTTTTGGAATCAGCACCCAATCGGCCGCGCCTTTACACCGGCACCTCGATCGATGCGCTCAAGTCGGCCCTCGAATCATGGCAACCCCATGATGGACCGGTCGATCCCACCCGCTCCCTGCGCCTCGCCCGCTCGCTTGTCTCACGCGAAGGGATTGTTCTCTATCTAACCGACACCCCGTCCGGTCCGCTGCCATTCCAAGCCCGCTTGCTGGCTGTGGGCGAGGCGATCGAGAACGTCGGATTCACGGGCGTTTCATTCACCACCGAGGAGGGAGCGCTGGTCTGGCGCGCGCTGCTGAAAAATCACGGCACCCAAGCGGTCGACCGGACTTGGTCGATGCAAACTTCAAGTGGCTCCACCGAACCTAGGTCTGTTCACCTCAATCCCGGTGCCCTTGCCACGCTTCAAGCGGCATTTCCTCGCGATGCGAAAAATGTCCGCATTGTTCTATCCTCCGATCAATTTCCGCTGGATGACGTGTTACCGCTGGTCGCGCCTCGTCCAAAAACGATCTCATTATTCACAGCCACCTCACCCGCATTCGCCGGACTGGCCACCAAGTTGCTGCACGCGCTTGATACGGCGGAAACATCCCGTGATGCGGCGACGGCCGATCTATCTATCGCCAGCTACAATCCGCTCAATCCCGCGTTACCCACAAGAAATGCTATCGTTTTCGTTGAGAATGAAGTCCGCACCGGAGCCTGGCTCAAGGGTGGCATCGTCGCGGAAGCCAACCCGCTGATGGATGGACTCAACTGGCAGTCATTGCTGGTCCGAGAAACCGCGGAACTCGAGCGCAGGCAGACCGATACCGTGATGCTCTGGCAGGACAAGCGGGCGCTGATTTTCCTGCGCGAATCCAATGGCATCCAGCAATTGCTCTTCAACTTTGATCCCGGCCTCTCCAATGCGGAAAAACAACCGGCGTTCATCGTGTTGTTGCATCGGTTTGCCGAATCCGTCCGCACCGCGAAAATCGCACCGCTCGCCGCAAATCTCGAAACCGGTGAGCCACTCAACCTCAGCGCCGCACCAGGAATTCCGCTAAGCATCCGCGCCACCGATCCCGCTGGAAAAACAATCGACCATGCCGACATTCAAACCGCCAATGCGCTCCCCGGATTTCTAACAATCGATCAGAACGAGCAAACGCTACTCACCGCCGCCGTGCATTTCGGCGATCCCCGGGAGGCGGATTTTTCCGCTTGTGCCACCTCAACCCCTGAGGAAACCCGCAACGCCGCCGCGATCGAACGCCACACCCGTCCGGACCCCTTGTGGCGGATTTGGATTTTGGTGTTGTTGGTAGCACTGATGATTTCCTGGAAATACACGGCGGCCAAATTATCACCGATCACCTCGACATGATCTTCACCTCGCCCGAATACTTTTTATTACTCCCCGCCCTCGCCCTCGCCGGGTGGTTCTGGCGCAGTCTGCGGCTGCACTCGCCGCTTCGCACCTTGATTTTGATTATTGCTGTGATCGCCCTCGCGGAACCCCGCATCCAGTGGCAACAAAACTCGCTTGATTTATATGTTTTGCTAGACCGCTCCGACTCCACCGAGGACTTGATCGATAAAGGCCTGCCGGAATGGCAGCGCTTGTTGGAAGAGGCCAGACCCGGTCGCAATGACACGCTTCGTTTCATCAATTACGCCACCGAAGTCGCCGAACTCGGCGCGGATGGATCGTCCTTCACCGGTTCACGGAAATCGACCCGCACCGGCATAGCGCTTTCATCCATCGCCGCCCAAGTGGATGACAAGCGTCCCTCGCGTGTGCTCCTTTTCACCGATGGTTTCGCCACCGAGCCGCTGCATGAGGCCGCCGCACAAATGCAGACCAGCGGCATTCCTTTGGATTTCCGCCTCATCCGAGATGATCAGGAAAACGATTTCCGCTTGAGTCGCCTGAGCTTTCCCGAGCGAGTGCAGGTGGGCGAACCCTTCGTCATTTCCATCACCGTGCGCGGTGCGAGTGATGCGTCTTTTCCACTCGTCCTTCGCCGGAATGGTCAGACGCTCAGCGAATCGTCCGTCACACTTGTCAACGGTCTCGCCACAGTCGAGTTCACCGACCGCATCCCGCGGTCCGGTGGCTTCGAATACCAAGCCGAGATCCGCCCGGAAAACGACGCGCACCCCGGCAATAACAAGGCTTCACGCTGGATTGAAATCATTGGCGGACCACGCCTGATCCTTGCCACTCACTATCAGAACGACCCGCTGGCCAAGGCGCTTGAAGCACTCGATTTCACCGTGGAAACCGTCACCGACCTCGGCAAACTGCATCCCGGATTGCTCAGCGGGGCAAGGGCGGTCGTGCTCAACAATGTGCCGGCCCACGAGGTCCCGACGGATTTTCTCAAGTCGCTCGATTTCTTCGTCCGCGAACAAGGCGGCGGGCTGATGATGGCTGGCGGCGAACGATCATTCGGGTCGGGCGGCTATTTCCAATCCCCCATCGACGAATTGTTGCCGGTTTCGATGGAGTTGAAATCCGAGCACCGCAAACTCTCCGTCGCGCTCGCCATCGTGATGGACCGCTCGGGCTCGATGTCGGTCGGTATCGCCGGTGGTAAGACCAAGATGGATCTAGCAAACTCCGGTGCGGCGGATGCGATCAACTTGCTGGGAGCCATGGATCAGATCGCCGTGTTTGCCGTGGACAGCCAGTCGACCCCGGTGATCCCGCTCACCCGCATCGATGATAAAAAAGCCAAACTCACCGAAAGCGTCCGCAAGGTGAAGTCCTCAGGCGGCGGCATCTTCGTTTATGAAGGGCTCAAGGCTGGATGGGAGGCCTTGCAAAAATCCCCGGCGGGCACCCGGCATCTCATTCTGTTTTCGGATGCGCAAGATTCGGAAGAGCCTGGCGATTACAAAAATCTGATCAAAACCATGACCGATAACGGCTGCACGATTTCAGTCATCGGACTTGGCCGGGACTCGGATGTCGATTCCGCGCTGCTCGAAGACATCGCAAAGCGAGGCAACGGCCGGGTTTTCTTCTCGGACGAACCGATGGATATCCCAAAAATCTTCGCGCAGGAAACCGTGACGATCGCCCGCTCCGCGTTCATCAAGGATGCCGTCGGCGCGCTGGCGTCTCCACGTTGGGCGGAGATTTCACCCAAGCCATTGGATTGGATGAAACAGGTGGACGGCTACAATTTGTCCTATGCCCGCGAGGACGCGACTGTCTCGCTGCACTCCACTGACGAGTATGTCGCCCCGCTGGTTTCCCACGCCCGGCGCGGCCTCGGTCGCAGCGCGGCCGTCTCATTTCCGCTTGGCGGCGAGCATTCAGAAACGGTTAGATCATGGGCAGGTTACGGAGATTTCCTGCAAACCCTCGGCCGATTCCTGATGGGCAGCGAAATCCCTCCGGGCATCGCGTTGCGCCACCGACTCGATGGCACGCGCCTCACCCTCGATCTGCTCTATGATCCGGAAACGTGGTCACAGAAGCTTGCATCCATGCCGCCGAAAGTCCGGCTGTTGGACAACACCGAAGGAGCCACGCTGGATGTGCCGTGGCGGCGCATCGCGCCCGGTCATTTTTCGCTGACCCGTGATCTCAATGAAGGCGGCGTCGTCCGCGGTGCGGTGCAAGTGGGCGAGCACTCGCTGCCCTTCGGCCCGCTCGGCGTGGGTTCGTCGGTGGAGTGGGCGTTTGAACCGGAGCGCTTGGCCGAAATGCGCGCGGTCTCGAATCAAACCGGCGGGCGCGAGTTGCTCGATCTATCAAAAGCATGGCTGCGCCCGCCTTTTATCGCAGAAACCGCACTGAATCTACCTCTGGGCATCGCGCTTGTCCTATTGGTCCTCGCCGAAGCGCTGGTCACCCGCACCGGTTGGAAGCTCCCTCATCTCGCGATCGCCCCGCGATCCAAAGCCGCAGTAAAACCCCTGAAAATCCCCAAATCCAAACCCATCGTCGTTGCCGACCCCACCGTCACCGCAGAGGAGTCCCCACCGCCCGCAGAACCGGAAACCACCGCCCGCGAATCCCGATTTCAACGGGCGAAAAACCGGAAGTGATGCGGTTTTCCAGATCGCAATTGCCGGTGGATTTCCAGAAATTTGGCTTCAATGCGAGGCGATAACCAGACCTGCCGCGGCACAAATGATCGCGATGATCGCGGCGAACAGCGATTCACCAGCTACCAGACCCGAGGCTAGGGGAATCTTGAAGGCTCCGGCGTGACCCGCCGAACGCTTGGCCCACATCCATGCGATGACAGCACCGATGGCGAAGCCAAGGCTATTGGAAAAATCCACCACGAAACCCAGTCCGAGTCCCATCGCCGACGGCAAAAAACGGCTGATTGATGGCTTCTTCGCTTCGACGAGCGGAAGCACGATGCCGATTAAGCCGCCGATCAACACTGCCCAGAGTGAACTTTTCGGCAGTTCATCGATCCCGTTCGCCAGCAGGTCCGCCATGGCTTTCCATGCGCTTGCCGCCGGCATCGGGAAGCGTTTGGTTAGATCTTCCACGCTGGGAGCGAGCGCATACCAGGCCGGGACGATCGAGAGGGTCCCGAAGAAGACTCCGGAAAACTGCGCGAGGAACTGCTGCCGCGGATTCGCGCCTAACAGATGCCCGCTTTTCAGGTCGGTCAACAAGTCCGCCGCGCTGCCTGCTGCCGATGCGGTGGTGCCCGCGGCCATTAGGTTCACCACCGTATTGTTGCGGGCGAGCATCGCATAGACGAGTTGGGTGACTTTGCCCATAGCGCCAACCGGCGTGGTGTCCGCCTCCCCCGTCGCGCGGCAGGCCACGAGCGAAAGCACGAAGGACATGGCTACCGCGAAAAGACCGAGGATGATGCCGACGTTGAAGGCGATTTTGAGCAGGATCACGAGACCGATGGTGATGGGGACCAGGCCGATCCATAGCCAGGACATGGGCACTTCGAGGTGCGCCACGGGTGAGACGTTTTTGGAGCTTTTCATCCGGAGCGCGCGAAGGAGCGTGCGCCACTGCAAGGCGAAGGATGTCAGGCTTGAAAACACCATCAGGGCGGTGCCGCCCCACACACCCCAGCGACGGGGAATCACCTCCTCCATGCCGGGATGCCACATCGATGGCTTGTAGCCCGCCAGCGATGCGAAGGCGATGTCATGGCCCGTGAGGATGGGAGCCAGCACCACGCACAACAACACCGAACCCAACAGCATCGAAAGCGCCATCCGAAGTCCGATGATCATTCCCGCGCCGATCATCAGCACCCCCGGTTCGAAACCGAAGCCGAAGGGGCGGATTCCGTTAGGCATGAACTTGACGGAAAACGGCAACAGATCCGGGATCGGAAGAGCCTTGCTGACCCAACCGGCAATCTTTCCGAATGCGTGGTTTGAAAATGTTTCCGCGAGTGAGCCCATGTTTTTCAGGATGCCGAACAAGCCACCCACCGCGATGCCCAGTATGAGCGAGCGGGCCTTGCTCATTGCCACCTTGCCCTCGGAATAGAGACTGCGCAGGGTTTCTGCCGCCGCGATCCCGCTGGGAAATGGCAGTTGATCCTGATTGATCATCTGGCGCTTCATCGGGATCGCGAGGAAAACCCCCAGCGATGCTGTTAGGAAAACCATGCCGGTCAAGACCCACCACGGCTGGTGATGGCCCTCCACCAGATACAATGCGGCGAAGGCGCTGCCCACGGTGCCGCCGGTGGACATGCCCGCCGCGCTGGCCGTGCTCTGCATGCAGTTGTTTTCCAGCATCGACATCTGGCTGAGTCTTCCGCCGGTGAGGGCGCGCATGGCGTTCCACAGGACGTAGGAGATCACACAGGCTGTGATCGCCACGCCGAAACCCCAACCGAGTTTGAGCGTGGTGTAGAGATTCGAAACCGAGAGCAACATCCCGAGAACTCCACCCGTCAGCACCGCGCGCCAAGTCAACTGCCGCTGGTGATCCCCCTGATAAACCTCACGCAGCCACTTGAGATCCCGTTCTTCGACTTCGGAGAGAGGATTGGTCGCAGTGGTTTCAACGCTCATGCGGAGTGAGAATCCACAGCCAGCGGAGCTTGGCAAGGCATTGATAAGCGCCTTGATTGCTGCGGGAGAAGTTGAGCGACACTGTGGGGCAGGGGACTTACTTGGATCGTTTGGCCGGGCGGAATGGTAAAATCCAGCGCGCGAAGGCGGAGATTTTGCGGGTTTGGATCCACAGGCGGCCGGTGCCGCTGAAGTGGCAGACCAGGCCTTCGCCAGAGAAGAACAGGGACTTGTATCCGCCGATGCGGCCGACTCGGTAATCGAGCGACGAAGAGAACGCCACGATGTGGCCGGTGTCCACGGTGTAGCTGCCGTTCACCTCGATGGCAATCATGCCGCCGAAGGTGTTGAACCACAGGTCGCCAGGGCCGGTGCACTTGATGAGGAAGAGCGATTCGCCAGAGAAGAAGCCTTTGATCAGTCCCTGCCACTTAGTCTCGAGCGTGACGCTGGGGCTGGATGCCACATACGCGGTGTTTTGAAGAAAAAGCACTTCACCCTCTTTGAGAGAGGCGTGGTCCATGTCGCCAGGAGAACCCGGGGCGATGCCTATTTCGCCCGGGCCATTTTGCGCGGTGAACTCGTTGATGAACAGGGATTCTCCCGTGAACAAACGTTTCAGTCCGCCGCGCATTTTGGTTTTCATGCGCAGGTTGGTATCCATCGTTGCCATGGCGGATGCTTCCACCTTGATGGTTTGCCCGGTCTGGAGACGGACGGTTAGAAAGCTGAAGTCTGGACGGGCTTCGATGCGGGACTCGTATTCGGATGGTTGAGGATTCATCGGATGGATTGGCTTCAGCGTGGACGAAGTTTGGGTCCCAGAACTTTTCCGAAGCTGGGTGCGTTGTGGGATTGGCACCACACGGTGCCATGGCCTTTAAAGCGGCAGACGAATCCTTCACCGCCGAGGATCGAGGAAATCCAGCTCTTGCCGGCTTTACTCAGCTTGAAATCGAGGGTTTCGTCGAAGCCGACGATGTGGCCGGTATCGACGATGTATTCGCCATCCACGCGCACCGGATAGATTGCTCCGTAAGAACTGATGACGAGGGTTCCCTTGCCGCTGGCGCGTAGCCAGAACAGGCTTTCCTTGGAGAGTAGGTTTTTGAATCCCTGCCAACCCGTATCAAAATCGACACCGCTGGAACACGCCACGAATGAGCCGGCTTGCAGGATGACGGTCTGGCCATCGAGTTGCATTTCCATCATGTCGCCCGGGAGGGTCTGCGAGAGCCAGATGTCGGCTCCGGATGCGCCTGCGGTGTAGTGGTTGAAGAAGAACGACTCGCCGCCAAACAATCGCTTGGCCGCTTTGAGCAATCCGCCACCGCTGCCTTTTTTCTTGGTAGTGGTTTCGAGTGTCACATCGCTGCTCATCGCGATCATTGATCCGCCTTCGGCGGTCAGTGTTTCGCCGTTTTCGAGGCGGATGCGGGCGGCGGCGGACCCTGGGTTGTGGATGATTTCTGTTTGCATTTGCGGTATCAGAGTCGTGGGTTCAACCAGCTTTTCAGTCCTGAGAGGCTGCGGGATTGGATGGTGATTTTGCCCTTGCCGTTCACACGTGTTACGAGGCCCTCACCGCCGAAGAAGCTGGAGAAGATGCCGCCCGCCATTTGTACTTTCAGGGTCATCTGCGGTTCGTAAATGACGAGGTGGCTGGAATCGACGATGAGTTCGCCGTCCACTTCGCGTTCTAGCAATGCTCCGTAAGCGCCATACCAGACGGTGCCTTCGCCGGAGGCCATGAGTTTGAAGAGCCCTTCGCGACCGATGAACGAGGCGATGCCCGCCCATTTGAGGCCGAGTTTCACGTCGGGTGTGCAGGCGATGTAGGCACCGGGCTGCATGCAGATGCTATTGCCCTTCAGCTCCAGGGCACCCATGTCACCGGGGGTGCTTTGCACCAACGTGACGCGGCGGGTGCCGGAGGTGTTGTTGGTGAATTCGCTGACAAAGAGCGACTCGCCGCCGAAGAAGCGTTTGAGGAGAGCCGGGAAAAATCCGCCATTGAAGCGGGCTTTCATATCCATATCCGCGGACATGCTGGCCATGGCATCGGATTCGGCGACGATGCTTTCCCCGGGTTCGAGGTCTACGTGGAAATGGGCGAATGCGGGGCGCCCTTCAATTGAGGTTTTCATACGGTCATTCTTTTTTATCCGGTTCCTGTGCGCTGGTATGGAGATTGGTGCGAAGCCTGTTTTGAAAATCCGTGAAGTTCAAATCGAAAGTTCGAAACTTTTGATCAGTCGGTAGATCCTTCCATTTCTGTTGTAGGGCGTCGATGCGTTCTTGGGTGGCCGGGTGGGTGCTGGCGAGTTGCAGGGCGCCCTCGCCTACGTCCACCGGTGTCACTTCCTTCAGTTTTTCATGCACTTTGCGTTCTTCTGCTTGCATGCGTTGGAAAAACCGGATCATGCCGTCCGGGCGGATGTCCGCCGCCAGCAAATAGTCCCACCCGTGGCCATCGGCTTCTCGTTCGAAATCCCGGGAAAACTGCCTTGAAAGCAGGAACGAACCGTTGTCCGTGATGACGGCCACCAAGCCCGTGACATCGCCTAACAGCGACTGCGCAATCAGAAACAATCCCGCGGACGATAGGACGCCGCGGATGCCGTGACGTTGTTTGACGTGTGCGATCTCATGGGCCAGCACCCCGGCCACTTCTTCCGGAGTCTCCGCCGCCAGGAGCAGGCCGCTGTGCAAAATTACGTTGCCCCCCGGCATGGCAAACGCATTGATCGTGGCATTCTCCACCACATGGAACTTCAGGGGATATCGCTTGTCGGAAATGCCCGCCACCAAAGGCTCCGTGATCTTTGCTAACTGCGCGGTGATTTGCTCATCCGTAATCAAGCGTTCGGAAATCATTACTTGTTTGAACAACATATCTCCCATTTGGATCTCCAAATCCACCGGCACGCCCCGCGCCACGGTTTTCACGATGGGATCACGGCATACATAGAGCATCGCCAATGCGAATACCAATCCACTCAGAACTCCGGAAATCACCATACGCCCCACTCGACGCTTACGAACGACCCGTGAGCGTTGGCGGATCAGTCCGGCATTTTGCAGCAATAAGGGATGATCCAAAACGCGGCGATCCGCCGTGTGCATGACCGCCTGTGGATGAGCGCCATGTTTGAAAAATATCAGCCGCTCGCTCGCGCCCCCGGATTCGATCAGCAAGCCGTCCAAAGGCAGTTCGAAGTCTCCATGCTCCGAATGAAAGCGCATGGATTCGATGCCAAAGCTCACCTCTCCCGATGACCGGCCCGCCGGCAACATGGGATGGAATGCGCCGCCCTCAAAGGCAGCGGGAATCAATCGTTCATCAACCAGCATGACTCCACGCTTCCTGCTCATAGCGGATTGCGCCAGCCAAAAAAATCGGAGCGGCGGATATTGGCTTCAGCTCAATGGAGGCCTTGCGGTTTGGTCTACGGGATGTTTCCGCCGATGATCGCCTCGAGCATGGCGGCGAGATCGGTGACTTTCTCCGGGTGTTTCTCGGCAATGTTCTGGTTTTCCGCTGGATCTGCGGTGAGGTGATAGAGTTGGGGCTGTGGGCTATTGCCGGTGCGCTTGCCCCTGTGTTCGGCATTGCCCTTCAGTGGTGGAATGTATTTCCACTCTCCGGCGCGGAATGCCAGGCCGGTAATCCCTTGCTGGACGATCGCTTTCCGGCCTATCTGCGTTTTGCCGAGCAGCACGTCGATTGCGTTCTCGCTATCACCTTTCGGCACGGGTTGGCCGACGAGTGAGGCGAAGGAGGCGAGGAAGTCGATTTGGGAAACTGCGGCGTTCGAAACGCTTGGCACGGATTTTCCCAACCATGAAACGATGAGCGGGACACGGCAACC
>CAYRLT010000639.1:0-30599 GCA_964425095.1 uncultured Luteolibacter sp. | reverse complement strand
ATCCAGCGGTCGAGGAGAGGGATCGTGGATTGTGGATCGAGGATCGTGGATGATGGATCAAACCCATCGAGATTACCCAACAAGATTCTCAGGGTGTTGCGCAGTCGGCGATAGGGCTCGGCGACTTGTTTGTAGAGATCCTCACCGAAGGGAACTTCGTTTTGCCAATCGACGGAAGAAACCCACAGGCGGACGATATCCGCGCCGTATTTGTTGTAGAAATACGCGGCGTCGGTCGGTTTGCCGGCTTTGCCGGCATCCGACTTGGCGAGTTTTTTCTTATCCTTATCGACCACGAAGCCGTGGGTCATGACGGTTTTGTAGGGGGCGTGGCCGCGATAGCCGACGCTGAGCATGAGCGAGCTTTGAAACCAACCGCGGTGTTGATCGGTGGCTTCGAGATAAAGATCCGCCGGGCAGTGGAGTTCCGGGTGTTTGTCGAGAACGGCGGCGTGCGAGCAACCGGAGTCGATCCAGACGTCGAGTGTGTCGCGGCATTTTTTCACGCCGGCGGGCAGGCCGAGACGGGCGGCGATTTCCGCATCCGTGTGTTCGAACCAGAAGTTGGTGCCTTCGGTTTCGACGAGTTCGGCGACTTTTAGGGCGAGCTCGGAAGAAAGAATCGCGTTGTTGTTTTCATCGAAGAAAACCGGCAACGGCACACCCCAGGTGCGTTGGCGCGAGATGCACCAATCGGGCCGCGACTCGACGGTGCCGTAGATGCGGTTGCGGCCCCATGCGGGAAGCCACTCGGCCTTGTCGATTTCATCGAGTGCTTGGCCGCGCAGCGTTTCGAGCGAGATGAAAAATTGTTCGACGGCGCGGAAGATGATCGGGGTTTTCGAGCGCCAGCAATGCGGGTAGGAGTGCTTGTAGATTTCACGCCCTAACAAATGTCCGCTTTCCGCGAGGATTTCGATGATGCGGTCGTTGGATTTGAAAACATGCATGCCGACGAGTTCGGGGAGTCCGACTTCGGCGGTGAATTTCCCTTCGTCATCGACCGGCGAAAGCACGGCAAGACCGTTTTGTTGGCCAGCCACGTAGTCGTCCGCGCCATGGCCCGGAGCGATGTGGACGATGCCGGTGCCGGTCTCGGTGGTGACGAAGTTGGCGAGGATGACCTTCGAGGTGCGGTCGAGAAACGGATGCTTCGCGAGCAGGCCTTCGAGCGCGCGGCCTTTGATTTCCTCAAACGTCTCGGCCAGCGCAAAGCCGGTCTTGGTGTGGAAATCGCCGATCAGTTCGCGGACGACGATCAGGTTTTCCTCGCGATCTGCGATCTCGTTTTTGAAACGGCCGACGACATACGTGAACTCCGGATGCACGGCGAGGCCGAGGTTGGCGGGCAGCGTCCAGGGCGTGGTCGTCCAGATCGGGATGCTTGCGGAATGAATTCCGCGCTCCAATTCAAACTTCACGAAAATCGCCGGGCTTTCCTTGTCGGCGTATTCGACTTCGGCCTCGGCGAGTGCGGTTTGCGCACCGTAGGACCACTGGACGGGTTTCTTTGCCTGATAGATATTGCCGCTTTCCACGAGCTTGGCAAAAACCCGGAGGATGCTCGCTTCGTAGCCAGGAGCCATCGTGAGATACGGGTTTTGCCAATCGCCGAATACGCCGAGCCGGCGGAACGACCCGCGTTGAATATCGATGTATTTTGCGGCGAAATCCGCGCAGCGTCGGCGGATTTCAGCGGGTTCGAGTCCGGCGGTTTCCTTGACCACCTTGAACTCGATGGGCAGGCCGTGGCAGTCCCAACCGGGAATGAACGGCGTGGTGAAACCGGCCATCGTCTTGGATTTCACGACAAGGTCCTTGAGCAGCTTGTTGAGCGCCGTGCCCATGTGGACATCGCCATTCGCGAAAGGCGGTCCGTCGTGCAAGATGAATTCCGGGGCATTTCCGGCGCGGCGACGGGCGATGATTTTTGCGTAGAGGCCGTCGTTTTCCCAACGCTCCAGGCGCTTCGGTTCGTTCTCCACGAGATCCGCCCGCATGGGGAAGCTCGTTTGCGGAAGGGTCAGGGTATCTTTGTAATTCGGGGCGGAAGCGCTCATGACGGGGCGCGGAAGCTAGCAACGCCCCTCCCCGGGGTCAACCACGGGAAAACCCGTTATTTCAACGGCAAAATTTCGACACCAGCCGAATAGCACAGCAACCCCGAATCACCAGTTGATGTTTTGGCCGCGGGCGTCGATGTGGGTGAAATTCCAATATCCGCCCACGCCGCCTTTGAAGAGTCCTAGGTTGCGGAGTTCGCGGGTCGTGGCGGTCACTTTGGAGGCGCGCACGGGGAATTTCACATCGGCGGCGACATTCGCTTGGTGCCATGAGCCGGATTTTGCGCCGGCGCAATGGGCATTGTAGGCGGGGGAGCGGTAGGCGGAAATGATTTCCACTTCGGAAACGTTCATCTCGCGGGCAACCCGATCCACCACCTTGAGCACGTAACCCATGCGGTTCCACCACTGCCTGGGCGGTAGAGAGTTCCAGACGGTGCCCTTGGCTTTCGCGTGGGATTCGAGCACTTGCTGGGGGCTGACGGACCGGAGATTCAGCGATTTTAAATAGCGCAGGTAGGAGTCGGCAGCGCTGTTACGGGCGGACCATTCTTCGGGAATCCCTGAAACCGGCTCGAAGCGGACGGCTTTGGTGCTCGGGCGGCTGACCGACGTCGGGATCGAAACCTTGGGGGATCCCTCGGATTTTTTGGAAGTGAAAGCAGAGGCGGCGGCTGAGGTAGCGAGCAGGCCGAAGCCGGTAAGGCCGAGGGTGCCAAGCATGCTGCGGCGAGGAATGCCGGTCAGGAGTGCCGGTTCTTGGGAGTGGGAATCTGCAGGTGAAATCATGTCGAATAGGCGATGGAATGGCAGTGCCGCCAAGCGGGTCACGTGCCAAAATTTTGCTATTTTGAGCGATGGCACACAGCCAACAGCCGACGGACAAAAGCAGACGAGGCGGAGTCGGCAAGGAAAAAAAGCCTCTGTGGTCGCTAACGGTTGCCACCTTTTCCCCGAAATTCTGGAATCGCGGGAATTTTCCGCAGTCTATTTTACTTGTCGATCGGGGGAGGGAAGTGGGAGTTTGCGCGACACTTTGGAGGCGAAGCGGAACATACAATTGGACGGTTGGCGAGCCTTTGGGGTGATGGGAGTGATGTGGCATCACTGGGCGCCTAAGGAATGGCGTGGGCCATTCCCGTTCGAGATCGGGTTGTTCTTTTTCCTGACGCTGACTGGATTTCTGATCACACGGATCCTTCTGCGCGAGAAGGAGGCGGGTGAAAGATTGGAGAAACCATGGCGTGTCAGGGCTTACCGGACTTTTCAAAAGCGGCGACTGGGGCGGATTTTGGTGCCGTGTTACGCGGCGATGCTTTTCGCCATGGTGGTGGGAGCCTCGGACATTCGGGAGCATCCGCTGGCGTATTTCGGGCATTTTTCGAATTTTCACATGGCGTGGATGGACGGTTGGCCGTCTGGCACGGCGCATTACTGGACGCTGGCGCTTCAAATCCAATTCTACTTATTTTGGCCGTTGCTGATGTTTTTCGTGCCGAGGCGTGCGCTCGCTTGGGTATTTGCGGCTTGCACTTTGCTGGCTCCGTTGTCGCGGTTGCTGATCGAGCGCGAATTTCCGACCATGCAGCACGGCGGGCTCATCACGACGGCAGCATTCGATTATTTCGGCGCGGGGGCCTTGCTGGCGTTGGCCTTCGATCGCGGAATCCAAGCAGCAAACCGCAAGATCGCGCTGGCGGGGTGTCTCGCATTTGCCGGTTATCTGACCTTGTATGTGCTGAACCAAGCGGGCCGCAGTGCGGGCGGCTGCGGGTATTTTCAACAAACGTTGCTTGCCGTGGCGTTCGCAGGCTTGATTTCTGCCACACTCGGTGGGTTGGGCGGTGTGGCTGGGCGGTTGCTGGAGCACCCGGCGGTGCAACACGTCGGGCGCTTGAGTTACGGGCTGTATTTATTTCACACGCCGGTGCCGTTGTTTCTTGGCTGTGTGCTGCCGCTATTGTGGTGGCCGGTCTTCGACGGCCCATTGCTGGCGGTGAGGTTGGCGGCCTTCGCGCTCACGTCCTGGGGCATCGCGTGGCTGTGCTGGCGGTGGCTGGAAGGCCCGGATCGTATCGATTTTATGCAGCTAGGACGCGGCTCTCGACTTGCGCGATGGCTGCGCCGGCGTGGTGACCAGGCGTTTCGGTAAAAAGGGCGTCACGAGTGAATCTTGGAAATCGAAGGCCTCGGAGAAATCCTCGCGGCGGTCCGAGTCCTGTTTTCCAAACACCTGCTCCTCGATGAGATGGAAGACCATGTCGCCGACATCCTGGCATTTGCGCACCCCCCATTCGGACATCAGGGTGGAAGCCATCGGGCCGAATTGGTCGAGTGAGAAATCGCGGAATCCTTCCAGCAATTCCGGGCCGCTGACGTGGCGCGCTTGGCCACCGTTGCCCTCGGCAATGCGCTTGAGCGTAAAATCCAGCGCGTCTTTGAGGAAAAAGTAAACGTGCGGATCAAAACGCTTATCGCGTTTCAAAATGGAAACCACGGATTGTTCGAACTGCACGGCTTGCATGGCCTCAAAATGCAGGAAGACTAGCCCCGTGTCAAAGCGGTTAGTTGTGGGCGAACGATGGTTTTTTGATCTTGCCCCCCAAGCCTAATTTAAAGAAGTGCCCCCGTCAGGAATCGAACCTGAATCTAGAGTTTAGGAAACCCTTGTTCTATCCGTTGAACTACGGGGGCGATGGCTGGGAGCAACATCATGGGCTTGGCGGCATGGGTCAATTTCAATGTGACGCTCTGCACTGCAGGGTGTCTACACTAGGGAAATAGTTGCATATTCTGACCACAGATTACTCAGATTGCTCAGATTATGGATTCAAATAGGACTCCATTCACCTCAGCCCCGACAATTACTGCGCTTTCCAATCAAATCTCATCTGTGAAATCTGCGTAATCTGCGGTTCATTTGCTCACTTTGCCAATTGTCCTCCCTATTGCAGGAGTCCTGCTCCGCCCGGCAGGATGTTCCCAATCAGCCATGACGCATAGTTTGCCCCAACTGCGGCAGGCTCAATCGCGAGAATCTCCGGAACCTCATAGGGGTGCAATTCGCCAAGCGCCTGCTCAAATCCCGGAAATCCCTCCGCGCTGGTCTTGAAAATCGCCAGAACCTCCCCGGCCGTTTCAACCTGACCCTGCCAGCGGTAAATCGACTCCACCGCAGGAATGAGATTCACGCACGCTGCGAGTTGCCTTTCAATCAGCACTGTGCCAATCTGTCGCGCCGAGGCGGAATCGGGAAACGTGCAAAACACCAATCGGACTTCGCTCATGCCTGATTCTGAACACCGAACGTGCGGCGCGCGCTAGCGAATTCCGCCAATTGGCCTACCCCACAACCCACAACCGTTCAGTGAAATCCGGATTTCTCGAAAAACTCGTCGCCCGGCTCGACCGCGTCGAACACGGCGAGGTTCAGCAAATTGTCACTCGCTTGATCCGTGAAAAAGGGTTTTTCGAAAAAGTATTCGAAGCCCTCCAGGAAGGCGTCATCCTGCTCGACCCAAACGGGACGATCGACTTTGTCAATCAAGCTGCCTGCGGGTTCTTCGGACTCGATCCGGACAAGGCGACCGGCGAGCACTTGTCCTCACAAGTGCGCGGGCTGGATTGGAACACCTTGGGCAAACCCGGCCACGCCATCAGCCGCGATCTGGAGGTGTTTTACCCCGAAAACCGCTTTCTGAATTTCTATCTTTCCCCGATCGATGACGGGGAAAAATCCGGGGAAACCCTCGGTTACGTCATGCTCGTGCGCGATCTCACCCGGCCCCGCGCCGAGGCCGAGGAAACCCTCGAATCCGAGCGCCTCAACGCCCTCACCTTGCTCGCCGCTGGCGTCGCCCATGAAATCGGCAACCCGCTCAACTCACTCGATATCCACCTGCAATTGCTCGGCCGCAAATTTCGCAAACTCCCGCCCGGCGATCGCAAACCGCTCGAAGACCACCTCGCCACCGCCCGCGGCGAGATCCAGCGGCTCGACACCATCCTCAAACAATTCCTCCACGCCGTCCGCCCGACCGCGCCCCGCCGCGAACGCAGCGATCTCCACGCGCTGCTCCATGAATCGCTGCGCCTGCTCGAACACGAACTGGAATCCCGCAAAATCACCGTCGATCTCGACCTCGCCCCGTCGCTGCCGATGGTCACCGTCGATCCCGGCCAATTCCAACAAGTTTTCTACAACCTGATTCGCAATGCCTATCAGGCGCTGCCCGGTGAAAACGGCCGCATCACCCTCTGCACGCGCTTCAACGACTACGAATACGTGATTTCCATCGAGGACAATGGCACCGGCATTTCCCCGGACCATATGGGTGCGATTTTCGAACCCTACCGCACCACCAAATCCTCCGGCTCCGGCCTCGGCTTGCTCATCGTCCGCCGTATCGTCCGCGAACATGGCGGTGAAATCTCCATCGAAAGTCAGGAAAACCAAGGCACCCGCGTCACCATCCACCTCCCACGCACCGAACGAACCGTCAGACTCCTCGGCTCCCCCACCATCGACCTCGCCTGATTTCAGTTTTCACCTCTTAATTTCAGCTTCTCAGCTTTTCAGAATTTCAGCTTTTATCCCCATGCTTCCCACTCTCCTCATCGTTGACGACGAACGCTCAACCCGCGACGGCCTCCGCAGCGCCTTGGAAGAGGAATTCGATGTCTACACCGCCGCCGGCACCCGCGAGGCCCTCGCCATCTTGAAATCCGAGCCGATCCAACTCCTGCTCACTGATCTCCGCCTCGGCGGCGAATCCGGCATGGATTTGCTCGACTCCACACTCGCCATGGCCGAGCCGCCGGTCGCCATCATGATGACCGCCTATGGCTCGGTGGATACCGCCGTCGAGGCGATGCGCCGCGGCGCTTGGCACTTCGTCACCAAGCCGCTCAATCTCGACGAAGTGGAAATGCTGCTCAAACGAGCGCTCCGCAGCCGCCACCTGGAAACCGAAAACAAACAACTCACCCAGCAAGTCAAAACCACCCACAAGCTGGACCGCCTCATCGGCAAATCCCCGGAAATCCGCCGGGTCTCCGAACTCATCCAACAAATCGCCCCGACCCGCGCGACCATTCTCATCGAAGGCGAATCCGGCACCGGCAAGGAAGTCGTCGCCAGCCTACTCCACCATCTTTCCGGTCGGCCTGCGGCCAAAATGGTCACCGTTCATTGCGCCGCCCTTTCGCCGCAACTCCTTGAAAGCGAACTCTTCGGCCACGAAAAAGGATCCTTCACCGGGGCCGCCCAACGCCGGATCGGCCGCTTCGAACAAGCCGACGGCGGCACCTTGTTTCTCGATGAAATCGGCGAAATCGATCCCGCTACCCAGATCAAGCTCTTGCGCATCCTCTCGGAGCGCACCTTGGAACGGGTCGGCTCGAACACCCCGATCAAAGTGGACGTGCGGGTGATCGCCGCCACCAACAAAAACCTACGCGAAATGGTCAACCGCGGCGATTTCCGCGAGGACCTCTACTTCCGCCTCAACGTCGTCAGCATCGAAATGCCGCCGCTGCGCACGCGGATTGAGGACATCGTCTTGCTCGCCAACGCGTTTCTCCTAGAATTTGCCAAGGAAAACGATCGCCCGGCCAAACCGCTCTCGGATGCCGCCCTGCAACTGATGCTCACCTACCCATGGCCCGGCAACGTCCGCGAACTCCGGACCGCCATCGAACATGGCGTGGTCATGAGCAACGACGCCTTTATCGATGTCCGGCATTTGCCGCGTTTCCTGCTTTCCCAACCGGTTTCCAACAGTCAATCACTCGCCCAACCCAAAAACTCCCTTGATGCTATGGAGGAATTCAACTTGCATGCACTCGAAGCCACTACGATCCGTGCCGCGCTTGCCACCGCCAATGGAAATCGCACCCGCGCAGCGGATCTCCTTGGCCTCAGCCGCAGAACCCTCCAACGCAAATTAAAGGACCTCGGCCTTTAATTCTATTTCCTCTCCTCGCATCCAAATCCCTCATGAATTCATCTCTCTCTCAAATCGACGCCGGCGCCCTGATCCGCCGGAGCCTGTTTTTCCTTATTCTGATCATCCTCACCCTTGGCAATCTCTTCGTGCTTTTCAGCGGGCTCAACTCCCCGCAAGCCATGGATCAAGCGCAGATCGCCCGCGAGATCGCCCGCGACAATGGATTCACCACCAAAATGATCCGCCCTGTCGCCTATTATCAGGCGGAAAAAGCCGCCAAAGGCACCGTCGCCATGGTCGGATTCCAAGACACCTACCACTCGCCGCTCAATCCACTGATCAACGCCGCCGTCCTCAAACTCATCGGCGCGGATGACTCAGATGCCTGGCAAATGGGCGAAAACGAAATGGTCTTTCCGCTCGATCGCGTCATCGCCACGGTTTCCACCTTGTTTTTCCTGATGGCCATCGGGGTGAACTACCTGCTGATCTCACGAATATTCGACGCCAAGATCGCCAGCGTCTGCGCCATCCTCATGTTGTTTTGTCAAACTTTCTGGAGCTTTTCGCTCAGCGGGTTGCCGCAAATGCTGATGTTGCTGCTGTTTTCCTGCGGTCTGTATTTCGTCTATCGCGCCGTGGAAGCCGCCACCGCCGGTCGCATCGCCTACACCCCCGCGATTATTGCAGGCGTCTTCTTCACTTTGCTCGCCCTCACCCACTGGGTGACGGTCTGGATCGCCCTTGGCTACATCATTTTCGCGGCGATCGCCTTCCGCCCGCGCGGCATCGTCGGCGTTTCCATTCTCGCTTTGCTGATCATCCCCGGCGCCTTCGTCATGATTCGCAATTATGACATCACCGGCACGCCCTTCGGCACCGCTTTTCTCACCCTCTACAACGGCTTGGGCCGGGGCTCGGAAGTCTTGGTCATGCGCAACACCGACCTCGCCGCCGATCCGCTCGTGCTCGATGGAATGATCACCAAGATCCTCCAGACCACCCTTCTTCAAACCACAGATATCATTCCCTTCCTCGCCGGCATCATCGTCGCCCCCTTGTTTTTCCTCGCCCTGCTCCACCCGTTCAAACGCGATTCCATCGCCATGTTCCGCTGGGCCATCCTCCTGATGTGGGTCTTTGGAGCATTAGGCCTCGCCTTCTTCGGAATCTCCACAACCCCTCTTGATCCCAATCAAATCCACTTGCTCTTCGCGCCGATCATGGTCGCCTACGGTCTCGCCTTCGTCTCCATCCTCTGGGGCCGCCTGGATTTTGTCGCCTCCACCCCGATGCTGCGCAATGTCCACCACATGGCCATTATCTGCATCTGCTCCCTGCCGCTGGTGCTCTCGCTACCTCAAAAAGTGCGCGTCGGCATGACCCTGCGCGACCGCGGCGGCATTCCCCATTGGCCGCCTTATTACGCCCCAGCCCTCAATAGCAAAACCACCGGCCTCAAAGGCTGGGTCGCCGAGAACCAAGTCGTTTTCTCCGATCAACCGTGGGCTGTCGCTTGGTATGCCGACCGGGTGAGTATCTGGCTTCCCCCGACCAAGGAAGGGTTTCTAAAAATGGAATCCGCTGCCACCGATCTCCAAACCCCCTCGGTCGGCATCCTGATTTCCCCGTCATCACACGGTTCCGGCCCGGTGTCCGAAGTGATCGACCGCTACAAAGACTTCGCCTCGCTGGTCCTTGATGGCCCTGTTCTTGACTCCACACGCATTGACGCCACACGCCTATCCGGGACCACTATTTTCGAAAAGGACCCGAAAACTCAGGAAATCGCCAAGCACTATCAATATAGGCAACCCTTGGTCGGATTGGAAATGATCTACTACAGCGACCGCACCATCCGCAGGAAAGAACGCAGCTCAACCAACTGAACTCATGGCCCGCCGCAAATCCACCGCTGAAGCCGACTCCGCCGCACCCTCATTTGAGGATGCGCTCGCTGGCTTAGAATCCATCGTCGAGGCCATGGAGCACGAACAACTTCCCTTGGAAGAACTCGTCGCCTGTTATGAAAAAGGCTCGGCTTTGCTTGACCGTTGCGAATCCATCCTTCAATCCGCCCGCGGCCGTATCGAATTGATCACTCTCCGCAATAAAAACGAATTGGAACCCGCCAGCCCCACCAATTTCGAAGACTCCCCAGAACCTTTCCCACTGTCCGGCACGCCGGATGATCCCGACGACGACGACGATGACATCCGCCTTTTCTGAGCCTCCCGCCCTTGGCCCGCTCCTCCAATCCATCCATTCTCCCAGCGATGTCAAAAAACTCGCCGACCGGGAATTGATCGATCTTGCCGCGGAAGTCCGGCACTCGCTCATCACCTCCCTCTCGAAAACCGGCGGCCACCTCGGTCCCAATCTGGGCGTCGTCGAGCTGACCATCGCCCTCCATAAGGTGTTCGCCACGCCGGACGACAAGTTTGTCTTCGACGTCGCCCACCAAGGATACGTTCACAAAATGCTCACCGGTCGCGCGGATAAGATCCACACGATCCGCACCTACAAAGGCCTCAACGGTTTCCTCCTGCGCTCGGAATCCGAGCATGATGCCTACGGCGCAGGCCATGCCGGCACAGCCCTCTCCGCCGCCCTCGGCATGGCCGCCGCCCGCGACCTCGCCGGCGGCGATAATCACGTCGTCGCCGTCGCCGGAGACGCCGCATTCACCTGCGGCCCCACCCTCGAAGCGCTCAACAACATCGCGGAAACCACCCGCAAATTCATCGTCGTCCTCAACGACAACGAATGGTCGATCGATAAAAACGTCGGCGCGATCGCCCGCTACTTCACCGATCTCCAAACCCACCACACCTTTGCCGCCGTCCGCGCGAAAGCTGCGGATTTCGTCGAAAAAGTCGCAGGCAAAGCCGCCCGCACCCTCGCCCACAAAGTCGAGGAAGGCGCGAAAAACCTGCTCTTCCCGAACGTGCTCTTCGAGAAATTCGGCCTGCGCTACTACGGGCCCATTGATGGCCACGATCTGCTGCTGCTGATCCGCACCTTCGAACATCTCAAGACCCTCCACGAGCCGGTCGTCCTTCACATCATCACCGAAAAAGGCCGCGGCTATCAACCCGCACTCGACAATCCCGGCAAGTTCCACGGCCTCGGAACCTATCAGATCAACGACGGCTCCATCGATATTTCCGCCACGCCCACATGCTCGGACTTGTTCGGCCGCGCCATCACGGACTTCGCTAAAAAAGACCCGAAAATCGTCGCCATCACCGCCGCCATGCCCGGCGGCACGAAACTCGAGGTTTTCAAAAATGAACTTCCCGACCGCTATTTCGATGTCGGCATCGCCGAGGAACACGCCGCGCTTTTTGCCTGCGGCCTCGCCACCCAAGGCTTCCGCCCGTTCCTTGCGATTTACTCGACCTTCATGCAGCGCGCCTATGACATGATCATCCATGACATGGCATTGCAAGGGCTTCCCGTTAGGCTTTGCATGGACCGCGGCGGCCTCTCCGGCGATGACGGACCGACCCACCACGGCCTCTTCGATATCGGATTCCTCCGCCACGTCCCGGGCATCATCCACATGCAGCCCAAGGATGAGGATGAATTCGTGGACATGCTCCACACCATGGCCCAATACGATGACGGCGCGTCCGCCATCCGTTACCCGCGCGGCGCGATCAAAGGCACGCCTATCAAAAAACGCCCGCATCTGCTCGAAATCGGCAAAGCCGAAGTCGTCGCCGATGGCGCGGACGTCGCCTTGATCGGCCTCGGCTCAATGTTCGAGATGGCGGAACGCACCAAGCTTCTGCTAGAAGCGCAGGGCCTATCCGTCGCCCTCATCAATCCACGTTTCATCAAGCCGATGGATACCGCCGTGCTGGAGGAATACGCCCGTAAATGCCGGGTTCTCTGCACCTTCGAGGATCACGTTCTGCTCAATGGTTTCGGCGCAGGCGTCATCGAATATCTTCATTCCGCAGGTCTTCACACTCCCGTCGAGCGCATCGGTTGGCCGGATAAATTCATCGAACACGGGAAACCGGAAACCCTCCGCGAACTCCACGGCCTAACACCAGAAGCCGCCGTCGCAAAGATCACCGCCCGTCTCACGGAGCGCCCGTCGGAGCGGCGGAACGTGTCCGCCGATGCCCATGAAAAGCCAATGAACTGAGCGAAGTGCGTTCCATGGTCCTTTCATGGGCAGGACGATGCGTGATCACTCTAACGCCGGTAGCGTGACCGCCGGGCGCGCCCACTTTCCCGCCGCATGGCGGTGCCAAAGGGACGTCCCCAACAAAGCGAAACCCAATGTGCGAAGCTCCCGCTTTTCTCTCACAAGCTCACGCCCCAAGCGTTCACTCTAAAGAGGGAAAAGCCTGCCTTGTTGGATTTTCCTTCAATCGCCGGATTCTGGAAGTTTGCGAGGAAGGCGGGATCCGTTTGAGTGGGCGAAGCATGTGAAATGAGACTTTGAAGTCAGATAAGGACTTGCAACATTCTTGCCGTGATGTGTGGAAGAGACGCGACAGGAATGTCGCATCTCCTTATGCGGGCTGGGTTATTGCGGGAAGAATTCTCATCTCATGGGCTCGCGACAGGAATGTCGCTTCTCCTTGTGGTTTGCTTCGAGGACGGTTCTGAAATCCACGTCGATGCGTTGATCTAACAATTTTGGGGCATTCTTGAAACATTCGAGGATGCGTTGGTAATCGGGGTCTTCTTTGGATGCGAAATTCCCGCGTGCCAGGGGGATGGCGAGGAACGGATTTTTTTCCGGGTGATCCAGACGGATGAAAAAGGTCCGTGGCAGCTCGATGCCGCGTCGTTTGGAAACCTCGTCGAGCACCGCATTCAGGTTTTCAGGAACAACCTGCCGGCAGCCGCGTAAGTCGGGCTGGCGCGATTGCGAGGTGCCGTAGTAGGGGACGTTGAGATCGATCCACATCAGGATGCGCTGACGCTCGCTGGCGCTGAGATTGATGCGTTTTTCGCCCTTCGCGTCCGGGTGCCCGTTGATCACGAGATCGGCCAGCGGACTCACCGGCGAGCCCCAGGTTTTCGGGGCGATCTGCAGAATGTTTGATTCGCAGCCGTTGAAGGTGGGGATCCACGACGTGTAGGGATTGCGGCCGAATCCTGCCATGCCACCGCGGGCGTCGCCGCCATGTTCCGCCTGGGTGCCGCGCCGCGCGAGATTCTCATAGGCGACGTTGAAGTAATCGGTGCGGTCGCCGCTGAGGTCGGGGTCCGTGTTTCCGTCGTGGCAACTCACACAGTTTTTGGTGAGCACCGGTTGCACGACGCGGGCGAAGCTGAATCCATCGCGGTTTCCCCAATCGGGTTCCTCCAGCTTTTCCGCCGGTCGCGTGGCCGCGATCGACGGCCTGCCGCTGACGGCAGCCGACGAGACATAGTTGCGGTCCGAGTGGCAGCCGATGCAGCTCTGTCGTTCGCCCGGCATGAAGTGAGTGAAGGTCCGCATCCGCTGCACGGCGCGGCCCTCGGCATCAAGCGGCAGGAAATACAGCGGTAGATTCGCGGGGACTTTGAAGTGGGCCGAGCCGTCTTCCTCCACCTTGGCGAAACCCCAGACGCGTTTCGGCGCGTAAGTCGCACCACAAGAGACTACGGGGAACTGAAAGCCGAATTGGCGTTGTGTCGTCTCCGAGCGCATGTCCTTTTCCATTTCCTGCACCACCGCGATGCGCTTGATTTCACCGCGTTTCACCGCATCGCCGAGGCCGATGTTCACATCATGAACCAACAGTTCCGCGACGGGTTCGGCATCTGCATCGATACGAGGAGTCGGCGACAAGCGCGGCATGGGCCGCCCTCGCAACGGTTGTGCCGAGTAAAAGCCCATGCCGTTTTCCGGTTTGCATAATACCGTCTCCGCTGTGCCCACATAGTCGCGCAGCAGGACAGTCCCCTCGCGTGAAACCAGATAGTGGTGTTCATCCACTGGCATTGGGCTTTCATATGGGCCGCGCATCGCATTTCCACGGCCGGCGTTATCGACCGCTCCAATATTGATTTCAGGCGTTAGATTGCGGATTGCATCCTGCGAGTTGCCGCCCATGTCTGGATCGATAAGTCCGATCGCGCCGCGGCACGGGCCGTTGTGGCTGGTCATCACGCAGAGGATTTTCCCCGGCATTCCCGGGATGTCCCGCGCTTCCATGAAAGTGGCGGGGCCCAATACGCGGTTGCCGAACACGCCGGAGAGCATCGTGCCATCGGGATTGACCGCCCACAAGGACTGGATCGGGATCGCCGGGCGGTCGACATACTCCCAGCGGCTGAAAAGAATGCGCCCGTCCCGCATCACCGACGGGGTGAAGTCGGTGAGATAGTTTGCGGAAAGCCGGATCACGTTGCTGCCATCGGCATCGGCGCGATAGAGCACCGGCGAGGTGCTGGTCCAGCAATAGGCGAACGCGGGTTTGCGATCGGATAGAAAAGCGAGTCCGCCATCCGGCAGCCAGCAGGCGTTCATGTTGTTGGACTGGTGTTCGATCACGCAGGTCAGTCCGCTGCCGTCCGCTTTGATCCTCCAGATGCCAAACGGTTCGTTCATCGTGCGTTTCCAACTGAACAGGATTTGCGATCCGTCGTAGGAAACCTGGCAATCGAGGATCACGCCCTCCGCCGCGTCGATCAGCCGCTTCAAGCCACCATCCGCAAGCGACTTCACATAAAGCCCGCCTCCTTTTGCCAAACCTTCGACGTGATAAGTGTAAACGTGCGTGGGATTGAGCGGGCGCCGTTGAATCGTCACCATAGTGTCGAATCCCGGCTCCGGCATGGCGGAGGTGGCCGCGTGCACTGCGGTATCCCCCATCAACAAGAACGTGAGGGCGATCGTCCGGACATATCCGGTAGGTTTCATGAAACAACTATACCGTGCGGAAGCGGCACATGTTTCATCCTCAGGGCGGATTCTTTGATGCCCCCCTAGCCATGCTTGACGCGGGGGCCGTGTGAGGGCATCCATTGCGGCGTGAAACTGAAGTCCTTCCTTTCCTTAAGCGCGGCGCTGATCTTGGTCGGCGGAATCGCCGCGGCCCAAGAAAGGGCGGCAGCGCCGCCGCCACCCACCGAGGCCGAGGTTTTGGGTGAAGTCGTTGCTGAGCCGATCCCCCCCGAGGTGCTGGCATCGGCGGTGAGTGCGGTGGCAAAACTTGGTGACGAGGTGGTGTTAGGGCGTTATCAGGTGGCGGTGGAGCGGATGAATCCGAGGTGGAAGGCGCGTGCGGCGCAGCGCATGGGCGGAATGGCTGCCCTTGAGAAACAACTTGATGGGGTGGCGGCGCAGATGGTGCAGCAGGGTATCAGCATGATTTCCTCCAAACCCCAAGGGCAGCCAAGCCCGTATGAGGTCACCCCGGCCAAGAAAATCATCAAACAAAACGGTGTTGACACCGAAATCATGGCTTACACCCAGTGGATGGTGCTGGTGCCCACAGTGACGAAATTTAGAATTCAGCGGCCGGGCATTCCGAAGCCGCTGGTGATCGAGAGCACCGGTTTCCAGGTGGCAATTTGCAACAAAGGCAAAAACGACTGGACCTTCATCGATGGATCCGGACTATCTACCAATGATTTGCGCTCGCTGTTCAACACGTTGCCCCAAAACATTGAGCTTCCGCCGCTCGTGAAACGCGAAGCCCGTTAGAGAATCATCATGGCATCAAGCAAACAGAAAATCCCCCAGGAGCAAGTCCTTCACCGCAAACTCATCGAGCTTTGGAAGCGCGGTCAAAGCCAATACTGCGAAGTGCGCGGATCGGAAATCCATGGCCGCGGCGTGTATGCGACGACGTTCATCCCGAAGGAGGCTCGCATCATCGAATACGTCGGCGAGCGAATCGATAAGGAAGAAAGCGAGCGTCGCGGAGTTTCCCAACATGCGAAATCGCTGAAAACCGGTGACGCGGCGGTGTATATCTTCACGCTCTCGAAAAACTACGATATCGATGGCAATGTGCCATGGAACACGGCGCGCTTGATCAACCATTCATGTGCTCCGAATTGCGAGGCGTGGATTGAGGGTCGGAAGATTTTCATCCATGCCCTGCGCGACATCCACCCAGGCGAGGAACTCACGTTCGACTATGGTTTCGATGTCGATTGTTATGAAGACCACCCGTGCCTCTGCGGTCATTCGGAATGCATCGGCTACATCGTGAGCCGCGAGCAATGGCCGGAGTTGAAAACGCGTTTGGCGGCCAACAGCAAGTGATGAACGCTGGCGGTGGAAAGCGGCAGCAGGCTGCACACAGGCCATGCAAGACAGGCGGTCCGGAGTTCAGGCTTATGTCATGCCGAGTAAGCACGGATCTGTCTTGCCGAAAAACCGGTAGCGCGTAACCGCCGGGCGCGCCCACTGATCCGCCGTATGGCGGTGCGAATGTGAGGTGAAAGAGCAAGCGAAACCCAAAGCGCGAAGCAATCACTATCTCTCCGCCCCTCACGTTCAGGCGACAAGTCCGTCGTCGCTGCGCTTTGCCGGGATAAATTGGGCGGACCGGGCCGGATCCGCCCTAGTGCGATCCATCTCTCTCCGTTGCCGCTTCAGCCGCCTTGCATCAATTTAAAACCCCACCAGATGAGAGTGCACGTGGTGGTGACAAGCAGGATCAGCATCAATAGGCTGCGGGCTTGATCGCGTCTGACGTTAGCAACCTCGCCGCGGGAGACGATGAGTTCGTGCTGTTTGCGTTTCGTGCGCGCGTGGATTTCATCGAGCGGCGGGATCGTTCTTTCCTGCTCGATGAGATCGTGGGCAATCCGACTCTGGTTTTCGGCGAATGCCTTTTCGCGTTGGAGCAAGTGTTCCTCGGCCGCGCGGATTTCATCCAACTCGAGGTCTTCTTTGAAAAAGCGGCTGCGGCTCATGTCGGTGAAATCCGGTTATTTCAGCAAATAAATGGCCAGTGCGGCACCGCCGAGCGCGAGGATCGGCAGGTTGAATGCGAATCCGTTGCGGAGATTTTGCATGAATTCGCCGCTGCCGGCGGTGCGGGTGTTGGCGCGGGCGCGCTTGGAGGTGCGGCCGAAGATCGCAGCGCTGCGGGTGCTCTCGAAATGAGCCGCGGCTTGGTCATATTCGTCGGCGGCCAGTTCGATGGAAATGTCCGCCCGCTCGAGTTTTTCGAGCGTGTTTTCGCGGGTCCAGTTCTCGGGGTTGAGTTTTTGGATCTTGTCGAGGTGGCCGGCGAAACAGGCGCGGCATTGCTCTAGGTCGTCGGCCTCGTTGCGCATTTCGAACAATTCGCGGTCAATCAAGGTGAGCGCAGAGGTCAGTTTCTCGGTGAACTCGGCTTGTTGCGAAACGAAGGAGCGCTTGCGGCTGGTGAGTTCTTCGAGTTCGACTTTTTTGCGTTCCAGTTCCTCGCGTTGTTGCTGGATGCGCTCCAGCTCGTCCTGGGTATCCCTGAGCTTGCGGTCGTAGTCCTCCGTGCGACCGGCAAGGCCGGAGGAGGGCATTTCCATCTGCGTCGAGCGGATTTTAATATGGTGGGTGTGTTCGGTAGGGGCGGCCATGAGTGCGAGCGGTTGCCAAGTTGCAAAGCCTCATTACCCAAAATCATTTCATTCAGCCAGTTAAATATTTTGCTTTTCCTAAGCAATTTTTAGAAGGTGAATCTACATCATTAAGCGGCCCGCCAATGAAAAGTAAATGCCCTAAGAGTCTGTCTTAACAAAGGCAGGGACCGATCCTCCGGGCGGTCCTGCGCATGAAAAGAGAATGACCCAGAGCCCACGCGCTTCATTATTTACGCCCCATGCACGCGGACCTCCCGGAGGATAGGTCCCTGCCTTGGTAATATTCAGACAGTCTCTAAGAGCGGCGGAACCTGTAAGTCGAGGTTCATGGGGGGGCGTGGGGTGAGTGAAGCGCTTTTCATTGGCTTCTCATGGCGCGCCGAAGGCATCCAATAACTTCTGATGGATACCGCCGAAGCCGCCGTTGGAAAGCACGGCGACGACGTCCCCGGGACGAGCAAGCTTTGCGACCTCCGTGACGATGGTCTCAACGTCGGGCAAATAGAATCCGGTGCCGCCAAGGCGGGCGATGTCGGCGGAGAGTTTCGTGGGATCGAGGCGGTCGTTTTCCGGGATTTTGTGGACGTCGGTGAGGGCGGCGACGACGGCGAAATCCGCGAGTGCGAGGGCTTCGGCGAGCTCGGTTTGGAACACCGCGCGGCGGGTGGTGTTAGATCGGGGCTCGAAGATAATCCACAGGCGGGAGTCCGGGTGGCTTTGGCGCAAGCTCTGGACGGCCAGGCGGATAGCGGTCGGGTGGTGGGCGAAGTCGTCGATCACCTTGATGCCGCCGGCGATGCCGCGGAGTTCTTGGCGGCGGGCGACGCCATCGAAGGTTTCCAGGCCGTCGCGGATTTCCTCGGGTGTGAGTCCGGCGAAGCTGGCGGCGGCGGCGGCCATGGCGGCGTTGCGGATGTTGAACTCGCCGGTCATGCGCAGTGAATAGGCAATGCCGCCGAGCGTGAACGAACTACGATCCGTCTCGTAGTTCACGTTTTCAATGCGCAGCGTGTTGCTTTCCGCAAATCCCACCGTGGTGACCGGGCAGGGCGCGCCGACGGCGACTTCGAGGCAATTCGCTTCGTCGCCATTGATGAAGGCGATGCCTTGGCGCGGGACGATGTTGAGTAAGCGGCGGAAGGTGAGTTTGATCTCGTCGAGCGAGTTATAGATATCCGCGTGGTCGAACTCGATGTTGTTCACGACGACGCATTCCGGCAGGTAGTGGAGGAATTTCGAGCGTTTGTCGAAGAAGGCGGTGTCGTATTCGTCGCCTTCGAGCACGTTGAATTCGGAGTCGGTGAAACTTGCGCCGCAGCCGAGGTTTTTCGGGAGTCCGCCGATCATGAATCCGGGATTGCGGCCGGCGTGGCGGAGCAACCAGGTGAGCATCGATGAGGTGGTGGTTTTCCCGTGGGTGCCGGAAACGACGAAATTGCGTTTTCCGCGCAGGAAGAACTCCTTCATGACCTCGGGCAGCGAATGGTAGAGGAGTTTGCGATCGAGCGTGGCCTCGGCCTCCGGATTGCCGCGTGAGATGGCATTGCCGATGATGACCACATCGGTATCCGGCGGAATGTTTTCCTCGCGGTAGCCTTCCGCGATGGGAATGCCTTGGCCGCGCAGGAAATCCGACATCGGCGGATAGACATTGGCATCAGAGCCGGTCACGGTGAAACCCCGTTGTTTCATAGCGGCGGCGACGGCTCCCATGGCGGTGCCACAGATGCCGGTGAAGTGGAAACGGGATTTTTCGGACATGGAAGGGCGAAGCTAGAGACCGGAATCCACCCTGCCAACTCGGAATTTACCAATTAGTTAGGCTGCAGCAAGGACTCGAAGCCGCAGAATAACTTTGAATCCGCAGGTGGCAGGGCGGGGAGGGGAGTTGGATGATCGAGATGGGTGCGGCAGATGCGAAAAAAATCCTCGGGGGTGTTGGCGCGGCGCATGTCATACTCGAAGCTGCCGGTGAGTCCGTGGCTGATGTAGGCGAGGGTTTTTTTCATGCGCTGGACGTGCGCAGTGGGCAGGAATTTCCGGGTTTCGCGGGCGATTTCCTCATATAGTTCAGTAACGTATTCCAAAAGATCGCGGTGGGTGGGTGCGGGCGGCGCGGTGCCATCGAAATGAGCGGTCAGTTGGGCGAAAATCCACGGGTTGCGGATCGCGCCGCGGCCGATCATGAGGCCGGCAGCGGAGGATTGATCGAGATAAGCGAGGCCGGTGGCGACATCCACGATGTTGCCATTGGCGATGACCGGGCAGGGCATCGTCGCCACCGCAAGGTGCACGCAATCGGGATGCACTGGCGTTTGATAGCGTTCCTGGACCGTGCGGCCGTGGATGGTGAGGCCGTCGATGCCATGGCTGCGGAAAATTTCCAGCAAGGCGGGAAACTCGGTTTCATGCGCGTAGCCGACGCGCGTCTTGACGGTGAGGCGGCCGGGGACTGCCTCGCGCAGGGCGCCTAACAAGCGGCTGATTTCCTGCGGATCGCGCAACAACCCGCCGCCGGCGTTTTTGCGGCAAACGATGGGTGCCGGGCAACCGAGGTTGAGATCGATGCCGGCGATCGGCAACTCGGCGAGTTGTTTGGCGGTGCGGACCAAGCTCGGTAGGTCGCGCCCGATCATTTGCGCAAACACCGGGCGCCCGGTCTCATTTTCCAAGATGGAGCGCAGAATATAGGGATGCGGGCAGGAATCCGGGTGGACGCGGAAATACTCGGTCACAAACCAATCCGGGGCACCGCGGCGGGCGATCACCCGCATGAAAGGTAGGTCCGTCACGTCCTGCATTGGCGCGAGGATCAGGGCGGGGCGGTGGTTCGGAAGCAGGTCACGCATCGGATGAGGCCGTGATTGTTTCAGGAATTCCGTTGACATCCAATCCCTTCACGGGTTTTTTCACGTTTGTTAAACAACAAGACTGGAGGAAAAAAAGTGGAAAGCGATTTGTTGCATACTGAAAAAATTCTGGCGGATCGGAAAGTGTTCTTTCTGGATCTGAAAAGTAATCCCCGCGGCATGGTGGTGAAAATCACCGAAGATGTGGGTGGCAACCGTGACACAATCATGGTGCCAGCCGAGATCCTCGGCGATTTCATCGCGGCACTCACCGATATCAAGGCCACCGCCGACGATCACGGTTGAGCAAGCGGGAAGGGAATTCCAGAGCAAGCGGAATTGATTGGGTTTGGTCTTGTCGTTAGTCGGCAAGATCGTGCATGATGCGGCGTAATTATGGCCATGACTTCTTCAACTTCGGTTAACATCGCACGTCTCACTTATCTGCTGATTTGTGAGGCAGGGGGCGTGGCGATCGCGCTGAGCACCAAGGGGACGATGTTTGAAATTCCGATGTCCACCGGCATTTTAGGCGGGTTAGGTGTCGCCGGGGTGTTCATCGGAGTCGAGAAGTTGATGAAAGGTTTCACCTTGCGTGGATTTTCCACCGCCACCTTCGGCCTCGCTGTTGGCTTGTTGTGCGCCTGGCTGTTGACTCGGGTGCAGATTTCATCGCTAGTGGAACTGGCATTCCGAGACCAACTGGAGTCCGGTGAAAACAGCGAGGTGGTGATCAGCGTGTTGCACTTGGCGACCGATGTGACCTTGTTTGCCAGCCTTGGATTTCTAGGGGCCGCGCTCTCGTTGCGGGGCAACCGCGATGATTTCGCTTTCATCATCCCCTACGTGCGCTTTCGGCAGGATGCTGCGTCCGGGCAACCCATCGTGCTCGATGCGGATGTGGTGATCGACGGCCGGGTGATCGGAATTTTGCACTCGGGATTCCTATGCGGCCGGGTGATTGTGCCGCGATTTGTCTTGGACGAGTTGCAGGCGATGGCGGATTCCGGCTCAAGCGGCAATCGTGAACGCGGCCAGCGCGGATTGGATTGCCTGGAGCGCATGCAAAAAGACCCGGATTTCCAGATTTCCATCCACGATACCCGGGTGCCACAGGAAGGGGAAACCCCGAATTCCTGGCTGATCCAAACTGCCAGCATGCTTGGTGCGCGCTTGCTGACCGTGGATGAGAACCTATCTAAAGTCGCCAAGCTGCAAGGGGTGGACGTTTTGAATATCCATGAACTGTATGAAGCACTCAAGCCGACCGTGGCCGTCGGCCAACGGATCCGAATTCCGCTGGTGCGCACGGGCAGGGAAGATCACCAAGCCGTGGGATATCTGGCGGATGGCACGATGATTGTGGTCAATCAGGCGGTCGGAAAAATCGGGACGACGAGAGAAGTGGTGGTGGTGAGCACACTGCAAACGGCGGGCGGCACCATGGTGTTTGGCGAGCTCTACACGCCGGGCTGAAATCACCACTGGTCTTCCGTGGGCTGCCAGGATTCGTCCGGGTTGAAGACTTCCATTTTTTTAAACTCTTCGAGAGTGTCCGGGCCGAGATCTTTTTCGTAAACGATGCCGGTGTGGCTGACGATGAAGGATTTCACGCCGGTGACTTGGTATTCGGCAGGTGCGGCGGCAAGAGCAAACCCACCGATCATGGCACCCTTGATGACGAAATCGAGTTGGCCGAGCGGCGCAGCAGGGCCTTGTCCCTTGAGCACTTTGAAATAGTAACCATGATAGGGTTGAGGCTTGCTCTTCTCCGCATAGCCTTGCTCCAAGGCCTTGGCGATCTCCTCGCCAACTGGACCTTCCCAAGCTCCATCCGCGTTTTTCCAAGCCAAGCCGTCCTGTTTGCCCGGCGTGCTGATGACCCGTTGGGCATACTGGTTGACGATCGCTCCATCGTGTTTGGTGGCGGCGTATTCATGCTGCGCCTCGACGAAGCCGCGGCAGATGGTGATGGCGTCCAACTCGTTGGCACCGATGCGGCGATTCAAGATTTCCTCGCGTCCGGCTTCTGTGTCGAAGGACCACTTGCCGTCTTTTTTGACGATAGGGATCGGGATGGGAAATTCATCTTCACCTACCGAAAGCGTGGCGATGTCCGGGTTTTTAGGATCGATTTCGATCGACTTCTTTTCCTTGGCTCTTGCCGCAAAGTCGAGCATCCGCTCCTTGTCCATGACAGGATCTTCAGAGGCAACGAGGGCCTCGCTGCCCGGTCCTAGGATTTCTTTGAGGGCAGGCACTTGGAAGGATGCCGCTGCTTCGAGCAAGCTGTCTATCGCCTGCTGGGGCGTATCGAATGCTTTCTGTTTGGATGTCGCCGCTGCTTCAGGTGCTGCTTGCGTGAAGACGCAGAGAAGGCCCGATGCGAGGAGCGCTGGGAATGAATGAGTTGAAGTTTTCATAATGATGAAATTGGTTTTGGTTGAGTGCTTTTTATGGGGCATTACTTGTTATTAGCGTCGGCCGCCCCCGCTACGACCACCGCCGCCGCCACTACGACCGCCACCGCCGCTACGACCACCGCCTCCCGAACTTCTCATGCTGCTGCTGCCCCTGGAGCTGCTGGACCTAGCCGTGCTGCCGCTGTAGCCGCTTCCTCCTAATGAACTCCTGCTGGAGCTGGAGCCGGACGACACACTGCGTCCACCGATGCTGCTGCTGCTCGAGCGGCTGGCGGGTTGCGTGCTGGGACGAGCGGCTGCACCCGCACCGCCGGGTCTGCTAGCGCCGCCAGGGCCACTGATGCCACCCGCACCGCCGGGTCTGCTAGCGCCGCCAGGGCCACTGATGCCACCAGCGCCGCCGGGTCTGCCAGCGCCACCTGGGCCACTGATGCCACCGGCACCACCGGGTCTGCCAGCGCCACCTGGGCCACTGATGCCACCAGCACCACCGGGTCTGCCAGCACCACCGACGCCACCGGGGCGGGTTCCGCCGCCCACGCCGCCGATACCGCCGCGTCCATAGGGAGCGCCGCCGCGATGGGCGGGCTGATGCTGCCATTTGCCGCCGCTGATGTTGTTCACGTTGCCGGAATTCCGGACATAGTTGTTGTTGACGTTGATATCGACATCACCGCCGTGCCAGCCGCAATTGTATCCCCAACCATTTCCCCACGCGGCTCCCAAGGCGATTCCCATGCCAAAGGCGAGTCCGGTTCCCGGCACGTAGCCCGGATAGACATAGGATGGATAGGGGTAAACTGGAGCGCCGTAAACCACCACCGGATCGTAGGAGGGGATATAGACCACTTCCGGGTTCGCCTGTTCGATCACAATCACTTTCTGGCCTTCGACGACTTCGGTTTCGACCTTCTGCTGGGCGTTGCTGACCAACGCATTCGCTCCTTGGGCTTTCGCACGCATGCGCTGGACGGAGGCCATGACATCCTCCGGCTGAGCCAGGAATGCGTTACCCAGTTCCGTCGTCCATTGAATGTTGCCGGCGAGGCGCTCGATCAAATCCGGCACCGCGACCATCGACTGGACACTCGGATCCCAAGGCTGCTTCTGCACGGCGTCCGCCAACGCCTTGTCTTTCAGGCCCTTGTTCCGCTCCAGCCACTGCTGGAGCTGGATGATCTCCAGCGGATAAGTGGAAGCGACCAATGTTTGGCTCAGCAGCGGATCGGGATAGAGCGCGATGGGTGCGACGAGGGAATCCAATTGATCATTGGGCAGTCTCCATGCCTCCTGGGGTCCGGTGTTAGTGGTGGCTGCGGCACTGCTTCCCGTGGCATTCTGGCCAAGCGCGATTGAGAGACCCGGAGCGAGCAAGGCCACCCACAGGATGGCGAGCACGCTGAAGATCGGTTGACGGCGGGATTTGAATCGAAGGAATCGTGGTTTCATAACAGGTAAGAAGTTGAAGTTATAGAATGTTGCTCGATGCAGGGACCAAAGGCACGTCACTCGCCATCCTCGTTTTTGTTGCCTTCGAGTTTCACCCGGGCCTCGGCGAGTTTGGCGAGTTTTTCTTCCGAGACTTGCGGGTATTTCAGGCCAAGGCCTTGGATAGAGGTGGTGATGATGTCGGCGATGACGGCGCGGGCAACGTATTTGCGGTCCGCCGGGACGACATGCCACGGGGCGCGCTTGGTGCTGGTGGCGCCGAGGGCGTCCTCGAAGGCTTGGCGATAGGCATTCCAGTGCTCGCGCTCTTCAAGATCGGCGTCGGAGAATTTCCAGTGTTTATCCGGATTGGTGAGGCGTTCGAGGAAGCGGCGTTTTTGCTCGTCCTTGGAAACATGCAGGAAAAACTTAAGGATGAGCGTGCCATTGCGGGCGAGGTGCTGTTCGAAGTTGTTGATATCCTCGTAGCGTTGTTGCCAGAACTTCGCATCGGGATTGGCCGGAGCTCCGGGCCCTAACCACTCGGGGTGGACTTTGACGACGAGCACATCCTCGTAATACGAACGGTTGAAGATGCCGATGCGTCCGCGCTCGGGTAGGGACTTCATATAGCGCCAGAGGAAGTTGTGATCGAGTTCCTCGGCGGAGGGTTTTTTGAAACTAAAGACCTGACAGCCCTGCGGATTCACCCCTGCCATGACGTGGCGGATGGTGCCGTCCTTGCCGGCGGCGTCCATCGCTTGGAGCACGATCAACACCGAGTGGGTATCGCTGGCATATAACAATTCCTGGGCTTCGGCCAGCTGCTTGCGACTTTCCTCGAGCACTTCCTCGGCGCGTTCTTTGAGGAAAGCCTTGCCGATCACCTTGCCTTCCGGGGTATCCAGCCAATCAGTGGGAAATTTTTTGAGATTTACCTCACTGCCGGGCTCGACGATGAGTTTTTTGAGATACTTGGTTTTGATCATCAGCGTGCGGAGTTCGGATTATGCGGAGATAAATTTACCACTAATCTTGAAATTATCAAGAGTCCGGCCTTCTGGCTATCTGACCATGGTCCTACCTGTTATGGACAATACGAATTCCGCCCCGCCGGATGAGGCGTTTCCGGCCACGATTTTCCCGCCGCGAGCTTCTGCGATGCGGCGGCAGATGGTAAGTCCGATACCCAGTCCGTCTGGGCGTGTGCTGTGGAAAGGTTCGAAAATCCGGTCGAGATGCTCGGCTGGTATGCCGCAGCCGGTATCGCGAACTCGGAGCTCGAGCGTCGGGCCGGACTGACGTGTTTTGATAACGATTTTCCGTTCTTCAGGCGCGCTGTCGTTCATGGCGCGGGTGGCATTTGATACCAAGTTGATGAGGCAGTCCGCTTTGCCCGCTTTCCTCCTAAGGGTTCATGGAAGCGATTGGTGGCTGATGGCATTTGTCAATGCTCCTGCTTTTTCGACCAATCGCATGAGGTCGGGCCCGAATGGCGCTAACTTTAGGGTGGTTTGGGATAACAAATCACCATTTTCATTAGCAGAATACATTCTTAATTCGGCTTATCCCAAATTCAGACACTCAAATGTAAGATCTTGGTCTTAGAGGCTGTCTGAATATTGCCAAAAGCAGGGACCTATATTGCCTTCGGCCATGCGGAATGCGCTTCGCGGAGTATATATGCTGCTACGAGCAGCCGGGGCATTCCGGGAGGTCCGCGTGCATGGGGAGTGAATGATGAAGCGCCTAGGCTCTGGGTCATTCTCTTTTCCATGCGCAGGACCGCCCGGAGGATCGGTCCCTGCCGTTTTAAGATAGCCGCTTAGTCGTCTGGTGCCGAGAGGATCATGGGGTGCCGGATTTCTCCGAGGCGTTCTTTTCCAGCCACTCCTTGCGGGCTGCCAGGTTTTGCTTGAGATCTGCCAGATAAGCGCGTCCGCGGACATATTGATCGTAAGTGAGGAAAAGCCGTGAAACATCCTCACGCAGATCCCGGCGTGCATCTTCGAGCAGGGCCTCGATATCATGCGCTTGTTCGCGGCCGACTGCTCGGCCGCCGCCACCGCCGCTGCTCACGGTCACATCCCGCAATTGCTCATTGAGATGCTCCTCGTAGGCTCCGATTTGCCCGAGCTCGGTGTTGTATAGGGCACGTTCGGAATCGGTGATTTTGCGGTTTGCGAGCAAGTCCTTCAGCGAGCGACGTCGCTGATCGAGGCGCTCAAGCGCTGCCTTCAACACCTTGGTCGTGTCCTCGCGTTGCTTGTTGGATTGCACGGTGTCGCGCCGGTTTTGTTTATATTCATCACTAATGCGGCTGCTTTCATTGTAATAACCATCCCAGTAGGATCCGCCGTCGGATTCGTATTTATCCACATCGTCATGAGACGGGATTGACTTGGTGAGTTCCGCGATCTGATCGACGCGCTTGAGGATCCGCTGGTCGAGTTTGCCGAGGTCTTCGAGTGCCTCATCGCTGCCGGTGCGGACGAGTTCGCGGATTTCCATGCGCTTTCTAGCATAGCGATCAATGCCATACTTGAGGCCCTCGATTGCGCTCTTCTTGAGCTGCGTGATCTTGGTGCGCGAATTCTGGGAGTCGCGCAGGCCGGTTAGCAATTTCACGAGTTCCTCCACTTGTTTTTCGATGCGCGCGTCGAGTTGTTTGATATCGCGCCCCCATTCGGCAAGGCGTTGTTCGCGCTGGGCGATATGGATTTCGAGATTGGCAACGGACACCTTGCGGGCCGCGAGGTCGAGCGCGAGCGCGGGCGCGGGCGCGGGCGCGGGCGCGGGATTTTCTTCGGCGGACAATCCAGACAAAGGAATACATGCGGCCAACGATCCGATCAGCAGTGAGCGAGTCATGGCAGTGATTTTAAATCAAAATCGGGGCGGGTGACAAGGCAGGATTCCGATCGTGATGCCGTGAAAATCGTGGGACCATGGTCTTATGGGCAGGCATCCGAAGATGCCGAATTACCCAACCGCCGTTGGCCGCTCTTCAGCGGAGCTTTCATGGCGGATCGTGCTTGTCATCCCTGCCATCAAAATGCTTCACTCATCCTATGTCAGCCCGCCTTGCCTACGACTCCTCCACCCAACTCGCGGAACTTCATATCACCGGTGCCGGCCTCCGGCCCACTCCGGTGCGGTTTTTCACGGCGGAGGAAACCGAACAAGCACGCGCCTGGTTGTTAGTATAATTTGCCGCCATGCTGCTCGCCGTATTCATCGGTCTGCTCTTCGCCTACAGTTTGGTTTCCGCCAGATTGGAGAAAACCATCGTCACCGCGCCGATTGTTTTCACGCTCGCGGGTCTCTTCGTGTTTTTCAGCATCAAGCCTGCGGGCGGTTTGCTGGATGCGGGCGCTTTCCTCATGCTGGCGGAAATCGGGTTGGTGCTCTTGTTGTTCACCGATGCCGCCCGGACGGATTTGAAAGTGCTGCGCCGTATCCGCGAGTTGCCGGTGCGCTTGTTGAGTAGCGGCATGCTACTCACAATTCTATTGGGCGCGCTGGCTGCAAAGTGGGTCTTTCCGCAGCTAACGCTTTGGGAAGCCGGCATTCTATCCGCGATCCTCGCCCCCACCGATGCCGGACTCGGACAAATCATTGTCAACAGCCCGCTGGTGCCGATGCGGGTGCGTCAGGCGCTCAATGTGGAAGCCGGCCTCAACGACGGGCTTTCCGTGCCTTTCATGTTGTTCTTCATCGCGATGGCCGCCTCGGGTCAGGACGATGCGGGCTTGGTCCGCTTTCTCGTCGAACAACTCGGCTTCGGAGTGCTGATAGGCGCGGGTGTCGGCCTGATCGGAGGGTGGCTCTTGAATGCCGCGCGGCGATCTGAATGGATGGCGCAGTCGTTTCTGCAACTCGCGGTGGTGGCTCTGCCGGTGTTCTGCATCCTGCTTTCCGAGCACGTCGGCGCGAGCATGTTCATCGCCGCGTTTGTCGCCGGATTGTTCGTCCAGGTGAGCTTTGGAGATGCCGGAAAACACAGCGTCGAATTCGCCGAGGAATGGGGCCAAATTCTCAATCTGTCGGTTTTCTTCCTTTTCGGCATGATGGTCGCTCGGGACCACGCCCTATTCGGGTTCGCTCCATTTTTCTATGCGGTTCTCAGCCTAACGGTCGTGCGGATGTTGCCGGTGGCCATCTCGCTGATCGGCAGCGGGCTGGACAAGACCACGGTCGTCTTCATGGGGTGGTTCGGCCCGCGCGGGCTGGCCTCTATCGTGCTCGGCCTGGTCTATCTGGAGCAGGAAAAACATCTGCCGGGTGAACAAGTCACCCGTCTGGCGGTGATGGCCACGGTTCTTTTCAGTATTTTCGCACACGGACTAACCGCCACGCCCGGAATCCGCCTGCTAACCCAAAACAACTCAACCCCGAAAACACCATGAGCTACGACGATGATTGGCCAGACAACACGATGGAAAACCGCCGCGTGGTGGTTCGTAAAACCATCCGTCCTGCAACGCTGGATGAACTCAAGCAACTCGGTGAAAAACGCTTTGCCGTGGCCACCGATCCGTGGTGCGAGAAATACAACGAGTTCCTAAAACAAAATCCGTCCGCAAAATTCTACCGCGCCGAGACACCCGAGGGCGCGGAGATCGTCTATTGCCGGGACGTTGAAAAAGGCGTCTGGTTCCTGCCCGGCAAAGGCATGGGCATCATCCAGCCCAGGGGGCTTCAGATGCTCGCCGAAATCGTCGACGCTCTTTGATGCGAGTCAGAATATTCGCTGAGCCGCCCGGCCCGAAGGATGGGGGAGGTTATTTGTTATGGGTGAAATGGTAGGGCGCGACCGCCGGGCGCGCCCACTTTTCCGCCGTATGGCGGTGCGCATGTGAAGTGCTTGAGAAAGCGAAACCCAAAGCGCAAAGCATTCGCTTTTCTCTGCGTTCCGCGCTCAGGCGACAAGTCCGTCGTCGCTGCGCTTTGCCGGGATAAATTGGGCGGACCGGGCCGGATCCGCCCTGTCTCTTCGATCCCTAATCCCCCTTCGCCTTTCCGATCGTCCCGCCGGGCACGAACTCCGCTGAGGTCAGCGTGTGCCGCAGATCTTCCTTGCCGCGACTCACGTGTTCCACCCAACGCAAGATACGCCGCAGCACCGGGCCGCTATCCCAGCGGATGTGAGCGATCGATTTCCGGCACCAATCGAAGACCGGGTCGGCATCCGTGCACACCAGCGAAACATCCTCCGGCACCCGCAGCCCCCGCTCGGCCAGAAATTGCTGCGCCGCCACAAAAAACGGTGTTTCATCGACGATCAGCGCGGTCGGCGGTGTCACATGGAACAGCGCTTCCAGACGCCCGTAAAAACCGCTGACCGTCACTTCCCAATCCGGCAGGTGGTAGGGGCTTGGAGCGATCCCGTGAGCGGCCAACTCGCCGAGAAAAGCTTGCTCGCTGGCTCCCGGTTCCGGCAGTCGCCGCTGGGGGCGCGTCAGCAACACGATCCGCCGGTGACCCAGCGCGACAAGCGCCCGCGTGACCGCGGCATAGGCCGCAGGCTTGTCGGGCCCGACACTCGCTATGGCGAGTCTACGCCGCCGGCCAAATAGGGCTAAGGTCGGCTTCTCTTGCTTTGAGAACCACTCCAGAACCTCACGCGAGCCAGACACCACCACCCATGCGTCCGCCTGGGTTTTCTCCACCATTCCCACGATGCGCTTCAGGTCCATGCCAAGTTCCATTATCGAATTCGGCGCAAAAAACGCTTCGTGTCCGGCGGCGCTCAGCTCGTGCAGCAGCTCAATAAGATAATTCACGTTATGTTCGGCTTTCTCGTTGGGCAGAATCGCCACCCGCACCCCGGGCGCCCGACGGGCATTGACCTTCGCCCGGATGAGTCTCCGCCGTCCCGCCCCTTGCGGCTCCAGCATCCCCTCCTTCTCCAGCAGCCTCAGCGCGGCCTCCACGGTCTTGCGGTTCACCCCCAATTCCCTCTCCAGCCGCAGCACCCCGGCCATCACCCCGCTCCGCCCACCGGATTCAATTTCCGCCCGCAAATGCATGGCGACCTGCTCTGCAGAACTTAGCGATCGGAATAAACCCATGCCAGAAACCTACCCAAATGATGGGATGGTTGGCAATCGTGAAATTTCTTGTGCTCCGCCCTCAACCTGCTTTGAATAGCCACGAATTTATTTGTCTTTCTTAAGCATCATCATCTCTGTCCCTCCAGCCTCCGCATGATCGGTGTGGAAAACTAAGCTGAATAATCTCCACTGCGGCACTTCCCATTGCTGCCAAACCCGCTCATGGTAAAGCCATGTTGCCACGGGGGCGTTGGGGTCAAAATCCGGCTGCGCGGCCGATATATCGCGCGCCACG
>CAYRLT010000638.1:0-5544 GCA_964425095.1 uncultured Luteolibacter sp. | reverse complement strand
AGCCCCGTCAAATCAAAGGACGGGCAAGGGCGAAGTTTAAAATCCGAAATGGCGGCAAACCGCCAAAAGTCCGGGAGCAACCGAAAATCATCGAATTAATCCGCAAATGCGCTTAAGTGGCCAGTATTGGGCGGTCCGGCGAATGGAAGGAGGACGCGGGCGACCATGATAATGCTTGTAAATCATCTCATGACCGATCGTTCATACCACATTCTCGCGGACCGCCCGGAGGATCGGTCCCTGCCTTCAGCATTATTAAGACAGGCTCTAAGATGGCATTCACTGATGGTTCAAACGCCGATCCATTTGACAAAGTTAGCTGTTAGTTGGCCATCCTCCGCGCTATCCACCACGAGGTATCCTTTATCGGGAGTCTTATCATGGTTGTCGCGCACTCGTGAAACGCAGGCGTTGGTCACCAACTTGATATCGCCGCGCGGCGACGACGTGCGAGCGTGGTAATGCCCGCCGAAGGCGCCCCGCAGGTTGTGGTTAGTGAAACGTGCCAGCACTTCCTCGGCATTGAGCGGACACATCCGCACCGCGGCCGCTAACGGAAAGTGGGTGCCCAGAACGGTAGGCGCGCGCAGATCCAGCGTGGGCAGGGTTTTGTCCAACCATGCGATGGTCGATTTGGAAATGGTCACCTTCTGTGACTTGTTTCCCTCGGTGGTATCAATGATCACAAATTGCCAGCCCGCATGCCGCACGAGGTAGTTGCGCCGCTCGGGAAAGATTTCTTCGTAGAGGCCATCCACAGGCGACTCATCGAGGTCATGATTGCCGGGGCTGGGATAAAACGGCATGCCGGTCAGGGCGGAAAGACGCTTCATTGCCTCCATGCTGGCCCGTTTGCCTTGATCGACCAAATCGCCAAGCCCAAGGCAAAACGCTGCTTTTTCGGTCGCCGCGATTTGCCGGAAAAGCCCGGTCATCCATGGATCGCAGTCCACACTTTGGTGATGGAAATCGTTGGCCACCACGAAGCGGATCGGCTCGAAGCCTGGCTTCTTTGGGTCGCTGGATTCAGCCGCCGCCCGCGCACCGGGCCAAGCGCCAAGCGCCAGCAAAGTGCCGAGATGGCCGAGCGCGCTGCGGCGGGGCATGCGGAAATCGGTGCTTGGCTCCTGCATATCAGTCGTGATCACCAAGCGACTTTGGGCGGATTCAAGCATGCTGCAAAGCGATTTCATGCGCCTTCACGACCTGCCTTGGGGCGGCCGTGTGGGCACCCATTCGCGTGGATTGTCCGGCCATGGGTGGCGCGGGTATCGGCCGGCGACTTCTTTTTTCATCTGCGCGTAGCCGGTCGCCCAGAAACCTTTGAGGTCTTTGGTCATTTGCCATGGCTTCTGGCCGGGTGTTAGAATGTGAACGAGCAATGGCACGCGACCGTTGACGATGGTCGGAGTTTCCCAGATTCCGAAGAGATGGGAGACGCGCACGGAAATGAACGGGTCTTTGCCGGGTTCGTAGGTGATCTTCGCGGACTGGCCGTTGGGTAAATCGATGCGCTCCGGGCAGTAGGAATCGAGCGCGGCGCGTTGGGCGGAGCTGAGCCATTCGCGCAGCACGCGCCAGACGTTGGCTTCCTTGATGTCCTTGTATGCCACCGATCCATGGCAAATCTGCGCGATGGCATCCGCGCGGTCTTCGTCCGACCAACCGGGCATTTCGAGTTCCGGCATCGCCTTGCCTAACAAGGTTAGCCGCGCGGTCCATTGGTCCACGGTGTGATCCCAATTCTTGAGCACCAACTCGCCGGATAGAACTTTCGCGGCGAGGATTTCCGCGGCTTGGTCGAGGTTGATGTGGTGGTCGCTTTCTTTTGCCTCCAGCACGAGATCGCGGAAGCGGGTTTCTTTGCGGGAAACGACACGTCGGCGGGCTTCATCCCACGCCGCGCCGTCGGTGACGGTTAGGTCGTCTGGAAACAAATCCGCGAGCCATGCGGGATCGATGGCGGTGGCGCGGCGGAGGTGGGTGATGATTTCGCGGGCCTCGACCTCGGTGATTTCCGCAGCGACGAAGGCCGCGGCGTTTTTCACGCACGAATCCTCATCGAGCTTGCCCTTGCGGTTGCCGACGAGTTTGCAGGCGAGCGTGCCCTGGTTGAAACGGATCGCGAGTTGATCGCTGAAGCTCGCGAGCATCGCCCGGCCGACCGCTTCACGGCGGCTCTTGAAATCCACCGGCTGCCATTCCCAACCGAAGCGCGATGCGAGCGAGCACAGGCGATCGAATCCTTGCGCGGTCTCACGCGCGCCGCGGGCGAGGATGCCGAGTTGGCCGCAACGTTGCGGATCGAACTTCATCGCCTCCGCCGATTCGAAGGCGCGCCATTCTCCGGCGAAATCCGAGTCGTCATCGGCGAAGATGAAATCCTTGCGTCCGGTGCCGCCGCGTTGGTTCACGAACAACCCTTCACCCTGCACGGCGGCGGCGATGAAAGCGGTTTCCGCGATGCAGCCTTGTTCGTATCCGGCAAGCATGAGTCGGGAAAACCGTGGTTCTAACGGCAGCGCAGCCATCTTCGCGCCTTCCTCGGTGAGAGCGCCATGCAGATCAAGCGCGCCGAGGTCGTGCAGCAGGTGTTCCGCGCGTGTGAGAGCGGCTTCGGTGGGGGCATCAAACCAACGGAAATTCCGGATTTCGGCAACGCCGGCAGCTTTCAGCAAGAGCACGGCTTCCGCCAGATCCACGCGGTGGACTTCCGGCGCTTCGAATTCCGCGCGTCGCGCATGATCGGCTTCGCTCCACAGGCGGAACGCACGCCCCGGTGCGGTGCGTCCGGCGCGGCCTGCGCGTTGTTCGGCCGCAGCGCGCGAGATTTTTTTGATGAGCAGCGTGTTGATCGCGCGGCGCGGTTCGTAGGAGGAAATCCGGGCGAGGCCGGAGTCGATCACCGTTCTAACACCCTCAATGGTGAGTGAGGTTTCCGCGACGTTGGTGGCGACAATGATTTTAGGCCGCGGACCGGGCGAGATAGCCGCTTCCTGCGCGGCGGGTGGCAGCGAGCTGTAGAGCGGAAAGACATCCCAGTCCCGACTCACCGAAGCGCTTTCTAGCAACTCGATCGTGCGCCGGATTTCATGCGTGCCGGGCAGGAACATCAGGATGTTTCCCGGGTCCGGCATGGCCATGGCTTCGCGGCAGATACTAACCATTTTTTCCCACACGGGAACTTCGCGCGGCGGCCCGCCACGTCGGTCGTTCACTGGCGGCCGATCCGGCCGGTAGAGCACGTCCACCGGATAGGTCCGTCCTCCGGCTTCAAGCGAAACGGCGGGCGCGAGGAAATCCGCGAGCCCCGCGGTTTCGAGCGTGGCCGACATCACGACCACCCGCAGGTCCGGCCGTGGGCCTTCCTGAAGATCGAGGCAACGCGCGAGCGCGATGTCCACGGCGAGCCGGCGTTCATGAAACTCATCGAACACCACGGCCCCGATACCGCGCAGTTCGGGATCGTCTTGGATCCAGCGTTGGAACACGCCGTCGGTTAGGTAGATGATGCGGGTGTCCTTGCCGTATTTTGTATCGAAACGCACCGCGTAGCCGACCTCACGGCCGAGCGTGGCCCCGCGTTGTTTTGCCACCCAGCCAGCGAGCAATCGCGCGGCCATGCGGCGGGGTTCGATGACGAGGATGGTCCCGGAAATCCCGGCATCCACCAACATGCCCGGCACTTCCGTGGATTTTCCCGATCCGGTGGGCGCCTTGAGCAACACGCGCGACCGCTCGCCGGTAGCGACGGCGGAGCGGAGATCATCGGCGATTTCGAAAACAGGCAACTGCACGCGCGGAGAGTGCTCTGGAATCGGCCGGGTGGGGAAGGGGAATCATGAGGGGGGGCGCTGGGCCGATGCATCTAAATATTTCAAGCGAAACGCGGAGAGCGCTGAGGTCGCGGAGGAAAGCGCTGAGTTTTTGAGATTTGGAATTGGATCAGAGGGGTTAGGAAATTCAGGGGTTCTCTGCGAAAGACCTCCGCGATCTTTGTGCCTCAGCGTTTCGATTTGATCGACGATGCGAAAGGGAAGAGGTTTACCGCAAAGCCGCGAAGGTCGCAAAGGGACGCGAAGCGGGGATGATGGAAATTTGGATTTGGTTGAGGGGGGCGGGGCCGATGTATTTGGAAATTTAAGCGAAACGCGGAGAGCGCTGAGGTCGCGGAGGAAAGCGCTGAGTTTTAGAGATCTTGATCCGTGAGGAAATGGCGGCGGGCGGAGACGCCTGCGCCACAGTGGCCCGGGCGTCTCCGCCCGGAGCCAAATTGGTGTCATTCGATTTCTCAGAATTGAACCGCAGATGCACATCGCCTGCTTTTCTCCTTTCCGCGTCACCGCTACATGATAGATTGGCGCTGTTCCATGTTGCCCATCTCCAAAGTCGCCGAAGATCCCACCCGCTACCGCGCCAAGCGGAAGGGCGCGCGCAAGGTATGAAGAAAATCCTCATCATCGCCGGGCCGAATGGGGCGGGGAAGACCACCTTCGCGGAGGAGTTTCTTCCCAACGAAGCCTGTTGCCCGGAGTTCGTGAACGCCGATTTGATTGCCGCCGGACTGAGTCCGTTCCAGCCTGACCAAGTGGCTTTCGCCGCCGGTCGCCTCATGTTGGAGCGGATCAATGATCTGGTGGCGGCGAGGAAAAGTTTTGCCTTTGAGACCACCCTCGCCACTCGTGGTTACCTCCGACTCATTCCGGCGTGGCGGGCTGCGGGCTATCAGGTGAAGCTCGCTTATCTCAAACTTCCAAATGCAGACTTCGCCATCCAGCGGGTGGCACAGCGCGTCCGTCTCGGGGGGCATGACATTCCCCCCGACACCATCCGCCGCCGGTTCGAGCGTGGATGGGCGAATTTGCAGAGCGATTATCTTGGTGTTGTCGATGAGTGGGCGATTTATGATGCTTCCACCGCGCCCGCATCTCTCATCGAAACCGGCGACAAGCGCCCGCCCCAAATTCTCATGGAAGATACCGTTCCCTATCGCACGCAAAGCCCGCAAGCAGGTCGCGTCCAACCGCTGAACGATCCCGATTTCATGGGTGCCGAAGCCGCCTTCAAGCGCGCCGCAGCCAAGGCAATCGCCCGCGCCCGCGCCGCCGGACTGGAGCCGGTCGTCATGCCATCACCCGAGCTAACCGACACGGACTCCGCTCCGCGCTAACCGATATGCGTTGCTAGGTCGCGCGAGTCAAAAAAATGACGAGTCCTTATCACCTCGTCTCCATCTCGTGAATGAACCGAAAACACGGATCGAATGGCCGCAAGAGAACGCAAAGAACGCAAAGGCAGAGATTCAGATATTTTGATCCGGGATATGGGGCGAGTCGCCTAAGAGCCTGTCTTAAAAATGGCAGGGACCGATCCTCCGGGCGGTCCTGCGCATGAAAAGAGAATGACCCAGAGATTAGGCGCTTCATCATTCACTCCCCATGCACGCGGACCTCCCGGAGGATAGGTCCCTGCCTTTGGTAATATTCAGACAGCCACTAAGAAATGGAAACTGCGCTGAAGGTGAATCAAGAGCCTTAAACTCAT
>CAYRLT010000637.1:0-1927 GCA_964425095.1 uncultured Luteolibacter sp. | reverse complement strand
CCCGAAAGGCCAAGGTTCTTTCCCGAATCCAGATGGGGCGCATGGGCGATCCGGAGGACATAGGCCACGCTGCGGTCTATCTCTGCTCGCCGGCCGCAACCTATGTGACTGGCGTGACATTGCCAGTTGACGGCGGCGCGGCGATTGGCTTCTGAAAACACCCGCTCATATGCTTCTCAAAAACAAAGTTATTTTTCTCACTGGCGGTTCCACGGGAATTGGTCTGGATTGTGCTAAGGCCTATGCGGCGGAAGGCGCAAAAGTGGTCCTGATCGCGCGCGGTCAGGAAGCGGTGAAAAGCGCCGCGGCCGATCTCGGCGCCGAACATCTCGGATTGGCTTGCGACGTCTCGAAGAACGTTGAAGTCAAGTCCGCCATCGAAGCTGCACTGTCTCGCTACGGCAAACTGGATGCAGTGCACAACAACGCTGGTATCGGCACACCGGCAAAAGCGATTCACGAGACCACCGACGAGGAATGGAACGCGTTATTTGATATTAATCTGAAAAGCATCCTCCACACCACTCGCCACGCTTTTGAAGCTCTAAAGGCGAGCAAGGGGTGCATCCTGAACACATCCTCAATGGTCGGAGTAATCGGGCAGGAGATCCATGCTGCCTACACTGCAACCAAAGGCGGGATGAACACGCTTACGAAATCCATGGCCCTTGACTACGCAAAATTTGGGATTCGCGTGAATGCGGTGTGTCCGGCAGGCACATGGACACCGATGTTGCGCCAGTGGTGCGCTGAGCAACCAAATCCGGCGGCAACCGAGCATTATCTTAATGAAATTCATGCACTGGGTTTTTGTCCGGAAGGTGATGTCATCGCGGACGCGTCCGTCTATTTGCTATCTGATAAGGCGCGCTTCGTAACCGGCCATATAATGCACGTGAGCGGAGGCGCGGAACTTGGCTACCGACGAATAAGCTGACGCATCCCGGCGCTGCGGATCCGGATTTTCCGACTATCGCCTGATGTCGGGCCTCGTGGTCGTTCTTGAAATGCGGATCAACGCACCTTTAAGTTTCAAGTAAAGCAGTTTCCTTTTTCATGCACTTTCCAAGTCCAACCGGCGTGACAAACCGTGACAGCGATTGTTCCATTTTATACCACTCCATTCCTGCTTCTTGAGAAGTAGATATGAATGCATCGGACTAAAATTGCATTTAGTTGATTGATAGCTATATACAACAACCCACTCATAACCTGAAGGTCAGAGGTTCAAATCCTCTCCCCGCAACCAATTTCTTATCAATGTCTTATAAGAAATTTTCCGCCCGAAAAATTCTCTCAAAATCGGGCTCCGTGACAAATCTGTGACAACCCTACTTATCCTCATGGGGTTGAGTTGTTTGGAATGAGGTTGGCAAATTTGCGCCTTCCATGCACTCCCCTCAGTGATGGATATTTTGGAGTCCTGGCTGGCACATTTCCACTATGCCAACAGCCGCACAGGCTCTTATTGACACGCTCTCCGGGGATATGCCCGATCTCCTCCGGCCAATCAAAGTCCAAAAACGCTGCGCCAGTGCCGGCCCGATCCTTCAGGTTAAATCAGGTTCCGTCACGGTGCCGGTTTACCGCTGTGGGGACGGACGCTTGCCACGATTCTTCATCGCCTACTACAGAAATGGGCAACGCGTGCGGCAGAGTTTTTCGACAATCGACGAAGCGAAGCGAGAAGCTCAGGTGACGGCCCGACAAATCGCAACTGGCTTGGCGAAAGCCACAGGTCTGAGCATCGCTGAGCGGAAAGAATGCTCCCCCCCCCTTTGCGCCGGACTCTTGGGCGTTTGCATCGAGTCATCTGAGATTCTCGGAATCGACGCCGATTTTCGCGCCAAGCTCTCCGACACCCGTGCCAGGCTCGATCCCAACCACATTGGCTCTGTCCTTCGTTCCCAAAATCTCAAAAATCGCT
>CAYRLT010000636.1:0-2656 GCA_964425095.1 uncultured Luteolibacter sp. | reverse complement strand
AGCCACACCTGCCGTTGCAGGCCATTGATAGCACTGCGGTAAAGGCCTGCCAACCAGCGCAGGGCAATGACGACGCCGGTGATGGTCAGGGCGTTCACTACCGTCGCTGTCGAAAGCTTTTCTGCCTGGAGCCAGTCAGTGGCGAGCCACGGAGCGGCCAGCATCACACCAATTGCGATGGCAGCCGCGATCAGCACATACACCACTTCCACCGAGCGAACCAGATCGCGGATGCTTTGCGGTGTATGCGTGCCCGCTTCAAATCGCGCCATCTCACGGTTGAGAGTGGGTGTCAGGCCCACATCGAGCAATACTAACCAGGCCTGCAGTAGGGCAAACACACCGATGAGGCCATACGCCTCCATCCCGAGATAGTGGATATACAACGGGATAAACACCAGCCCCATCAGCGCCGACCATGCGCTCCCCGCAAAATTGGCGATGATATTTTTTTTTACCGAGACCACTTCGCTTATTTTTTTCGCAGCCACGCCCCCGGCCAATGGGTGATGTTTTCTGTGAGACTGCTTTCACTGAATAACCAAGAAGGCTGTTCCAAGACAAACTCCGGGTTCTGTTGGGCAAACTCGGCCACCGCAGCCATGGGGTGATCCCATTGCCAATCCGGGACACCGCGCGGCACATCGTGAAGATCAAACATGATTCCGTCCGTGGCCACGATATAGGAGCCTGCCGTAACAAGGGCATGATACGCTTCGAGTTCATCCGCAACATGGTGCTTGGTGTGATTGGAGTCCAAGACCACCAGGACGGTTTCGCCCGCCTTGACCATACCCTTCACTTTCGCCACGATTTCCTGGGCGGTTGAACTGCCCTCTACCAATGTAATATATTCAGCCAGTTCGTGTGCTTCAATCGCCTTGCGGTTATCCGGTCGGATTTCAATATCGATGCCGATCACCCGCCCTTCCCCCATTGCCTTGCACAAGCTTGCGTAATAGACGAGGGAGCCGCCGTGAGCAACGCCCGTTTCGATGATGACATTCGGCTTCACGCGATAAATCACTTCCTGCATGCGAATCATATCTTCTGGCAACTGAATGATCGGCCGTCCCATCCAGCTGAATGTGTATTGGTACTTCTGGTTCCAGCCTACACGCACCCATTGGCGCGACAAATGTTCAAAGCCTTCCTTGCTGTAGAGGTCGAAATAGCGCACCTTGCCATTATCTTCTTCCGTCAGGATTTTTGCTTCGGTATCGATGATTAGTTTCATTTTTCTCTCATTCAATCAGTTGAACGGTTATTCCTGCTGCCGTAAGCAGCGCCTCATTTTCTTCGCGGTAATTGGGATTCATCAGGATAGCACTGTGCACACCCCGTTTTGCGAGCATCTCCACCCCAACAATCGGATGCCCGGTTCCCGGCACAAATTTCCCTTGCTTATTGGGATTGAGATCCACAACACAATCGATAAGATTACTCTCCGGGTCAACCAAATTCACGAATGTCGTTCCCTTCGCTCCAGCACCCCAGACGGCTACCTTACCCGCGTCAGCAAGCCGCTCGATATGTGCATGCCAGTCGAATCTGAGTTGTTCTTCTGCGATGGCAAATTGCCGACCCAGCCCGGGAATCTCCCCAGCGTCCGAGAAAATCTCGCCTGATTTGTTCGCCAAGCCCGCCTCAAGCCACAGATATTGCCCGCCGAATACATGCCGCACGCTCCGCACGGCGAAGCCGGCACGCTCAAAGGCCGTGCGTAACGAGGAGGCCGTGAACAACGAGCAATGCTCATAAAAGAAATCCCAAATCACCCGGTTACGCACTATCCACTCCACGCACGGCGTTTCAAAATAGATCCGCGGCGAATGCGCGTTCACAAGCGCCCGGCTTACCGCGCGCAATAGTTCCAGTGGTTGGGGAACGTGTTCAATCACATGCCGGCACACAACGATATCCGCCGGCAGATCGGCGCACGCCTCGTCGTAGAAACAGCGCTCGAAACGTAAATGTCCCCCCAAGTCGGATTCCGGGCCGACATAGCTTGGGTCAAAACCGATGCCCGAATTTCCTGTCGCCGGGTCAGCAACGAGCATCCGCAGAAACACCCCTTTGCCGCACCCGACCTCAACGATGCAATGATTACGCACACCTTCCTCGTCCACCAAGTGCTTCGCAAGATCGGCCATATAACGCGCAAAATAAGGGGAATGGGATTGTGTATTGTCGTAATCCTCTCCGTACGCCAGTTTGCTGCCATCGAATGCGCAATTGAACACGAATCCGCATTCATGGCATACCGTCAATACAAGATCCCCCCGGGTGACCTGTAAAGCATCCTGCCGCGACGCAAGCACCAAATTCTGATGCACGGGTACGGCATTGCGCCGTAAAAACTCGCTGGTTTGGCTGCCACCGCAAACCGGACAGGAGTGAACTGTGCTCAGGAACCGTTCCTTTCCTGCCAGTAACGCACCGTTTGTGCCATACCCGCGGCCAAATCGTACCTTGGTCTCCAGCCCACCTCATCACTCAGACGACAACTTTTGCCTACGATGCGTGACGGCTCATTCACCGGCGCCGGCAACGCCCCGAACTGCACGCGCTCACGCGCATCGAGGCAATCGGCGGCCGCAAGCACCACGTCCCTGAGCGTCACCTGGCGGTCCGACGCAATGTTCACCGGTCCCTG
>CAYRLT010000635.1:0-11756 GCA_964425095.1 uncultured Luteolibacter sp. | reverse complement strand
CACTAGAGCCACTCAGCGGACACAGCGTTTCATACGCTGGGTGCGGGTCTGGATCTACAAACAGGCTCCCTGGGGTGACTCCATCGCCCGTCTGAAGAAAGTCTGGGGCGGGATCTATTCATAGTTTTCCACACCGATCGTTAGGAGATGGCCATGGCTATCATCCGCGCACCTTTGGCGCGTTGGTCGATGAACCGGTGCGCCGTCTCACTGGATTGACGCTCGGTGGCTATTGGCGGGAAATGATCGCCGGGCCATTGAACTTGGATTTTTGGATCGGCTTGCCTGAAAACGAGTGGCCGCGTGTCGCCCGGCTTTATCCCGGCAAGGCGGGCAAGGATGATCTCGCCGATGCGTTTTACAAACAACTGACGACCTCCGGGACTTACACGCGCAGGGCATTTTCTTCGCCGCGAGGTTTGCACGCCATCCATGAGATGAACGAGGGTCGGGCATGGGCGGCGGGTCTGCCTGCGCTCGGCGGAGTGTGCACGGCTTCGGCGTTGGCGAAATTCTATCAGGCGGCGATTGGTTCGATTCCCAGTCCGCTGCCGGTGCGTGTGCGGCAGGCGCTGGTCACTCCGCAGACAGCGGGAGATGACCGTGTCCTGCTCAGACCGACGGTTTTTACCTGCGGTGCCCAACAAGATCCGCTCGATGAAAACGGACGGAAAATCAGGCATATTTATGGGCCGTCGATTTCCTCATTCGGCCATCCCGGGGCGGGTGGCAGCCATGGTTTCGGCGATCCGGAAACAGGTATTTCGTTTGCCTACGTCATGAATCAGATGGACCTCAGCGTGATGCCAGGCATCAAGTGCGTGGAGATGGTGGAGGCGATTTTTTCCGAGCTCTGACCTCTGGCGGAATTACTTGAGTTTTTGGGCAAATTCGTCCTTGTCCGTTAGAGAGAGCACGAACGAGGTGAGAAGTTCGATCGTGTGATTGATATCATCCAAGTGGGCGGTTTCCACGACTGAGTGCATGCAGCGAAGTGGCAGGGAAACCAGGGCGCTGGGGACTCCTTGGCGGGAATGGAAGATCTTGTCCGTATCCGTGCCGGTGGTGCGGCTGCTGGCTTCGTGTTGAATCGGGGTTTTGATAGTGATGGCGATTTTTTCCAAGCGCTTGACGACGAGCGGATGGTTCGATGTGCCGTGGGTGAGGGTGGGGCCGGCACCGAGTTTGACCTTGCCATGTCTGACGGCATCGAGACCCGGCGTGTCGGTGGCGTGAGTGACGTCGAGGCAAACGCAGACCGCGGGCTTGAGACGGTAAGTCGCCATCATGGCACCATGGCCGCCAATTTCTTCCTGCACGGCATTCAGGCAGACCAGCGTGAAGGCGGGTTTGCGCTTGCCGGCGGCGATGCGTCTCATCACTTGGGCGATGATGTAGCCGCCGATCCGATTATCGAGAGCGCGGCTGACGATCCTGCGGTTGGCGAGTTCCATCGGGCCGTCCTTATAGACAGCTGGATGGCCGACATGGATACCGAGTTTTGCGACTTCCGAGGCATTCGAGGCCCCGACATCGACCCATAGCTCGTGCACGGCGGGGGATTTTTCGGCGTCTTTTTCGCCATGTCGGAGGTGGATGGCTGTGTTGCCGATGATGCCGGAAACCGGGCCTTTTTCACCCAAAATGGAAATTCGTCGGCCACGGGCGGTCGCCGCGTCTGAGCCGCCTACGCGGTCGAGCCGTAGAAACCCCTGATCGTCGATGTGTTTGATCATGTAGCCGATTTCATCTGCATGGGCGGCAAGCATGACGATTTTTTGGGATTTGCCGGGCAATGTCGCCCAGGTGGATCCGTAGGCATCGCACTCGATGGTTGCGGCATGGTGTTGGATCCAATCCGCCCAGACCTTTTGGCCTGGCATTTCGAATCCGGTGGGGCTGGGGGTTTCCAGTAGACGATATAGAAATTCCTGATCTTCTTTTTTCACGGAGCTGATTCAAACAGCGAAGCCGCGGTTGACAAGCGGATAGAGGAAACGAATCACTGCGATCGAATGATACGCCCGGTTTGATTCCACAAGCGCGGGCCCAGTGTGATGCAGGCGACGAACAGGCCGACGGCCAGTCCCCACCAAACTCCGCGAGCTTCAAGGTCCGCGCCAAATGCCAAGCCAGCGCTGACCGGCAGCCCGATGATCCAGTATGCAAAAAATCCGATCAAGGCGGGCAGGCGCGCATCGTGCAAGCCGCGCAGCATGGCGGATGAAGCGACCTGGAGACCGTCGAAAATTTGGAAAATTCCCACGATGACCAATAATTCCGCCGTTAGCTCGATCACGGCAGGGGCATCGGTGAAAAGCGAAGCGATCCACCTTCCGAAGACCAGAAAAGTCGTTGCTGCGAGGAATCCGTAAATAGCGACGAGCAGCCATCCGGAAAGAGTGATTGGGCGAAGTAGGTCGATCTGCTCGGCACCGCGAGCCTCGCCGATGCGCACGGTGAGCGCCATCGAGAGTCCGAGCGGAATCATGAAGGCGGTGGCGGCCAAGGTAATGGCGATTTGGTGGGCGGCCATCGCCAACTCGCTGAAGCGCCCCATCAGCAAACCAGCGATCGAAAACGCGGAAACCTCGCAGAGCATCTGAATGCTCGCCGGCATGCCGATGGCAAGCAGACGCTTCAGATCCGTCCAATCCGGTGTGCGGAGCCAGCGGCGCGGCATCCAAACGCGGAGACTTGGGCTCCGCAGCATCCACACGAGCATCGCCACGAAAATCGCGATTCGTGCGATCAAAGTGGCCCACGCCGCGCCTTCGAATCCCAACTCCGGACAGCCGAGCTTGCCATAGATCATCACCCAGTTGAGCCCGATATTGAGCACCACGCCGCCGAGAAAAATCCAGAAGGGTGGCCACGGACGATTGAGGGCGTCGGCGTGGTTTTTCAATGCGATCGAGGCCAAGGCTGGAATCATCGATCCCATCAAAATACGGAAATAAACCGTGGTGCGCTCGCTTACCTCGGACGGTTGTCCAAAAAATGCGAGTTTCATCGATAGCATCCATGCTCCGATAAACAGGAGCGAGCTTAGCAAGATCGATAGGTATAATCCATGACGGCAGCTGCCACGGGCACCCGACGGATTATTAGCCCCTCGCGAATTCGCGGTGGCCACGGAGATTGAAATCAAAACGCCGATCCCAAACACAAATGGCACGTGAAAAAGCGAATTTGCAAATGTCAGTGCCGCCAATTCCGTTACGCCGAGTCGACCGACCATCACGGTGTCCGCCACGCCCAGCAGCATTTGGCTGAGTTGGCCGATCATCAGAGGCACTGCCAGCCGCAAAGTCAGGCGGGATTCTTGGAGTAAGCGCATGCGCGATTGGGTCTTGGATGGATGGGCGGGATTGTCGATGACATTGTTTCACCGAAATCCGTGCATTTTAGCTCCAGATTCCCACTTGACCTTGTGGGTATTAATGATGACGTTCGCCTGCTTCTACCGATTGTTTTCCTTACTTTAGTTCGTTCCATGGTGGTATAACTGCCGAAATGTATGGGTATCAGGAAACAATCGGCCCATCACAGTTTCTCCAGACTCTCTTATTTTCAACAACTTCCATGTTTAAAAAGCTTTTCGGAAACTTGTTTTCCAATGATATCGGCATCGACTTAGGCACCGCAAATACTCTGATTAACGTCAAGGACCACGGTATCGTTTTGCGCGAGCCATCCGTCGTCGCTGTCAAAGCCGGCACCAACGAGGTTCTGGCCGTCGGGGATGATGCCAAACGCATGCTTGGCCGAACGCCGGGCAATATTGTCGCGATCCGCCCACTCAAGGACGGCGTTATCGCGGATTTCGAGGTCACCGAGGCGATGCTCCGCCATTTCATCCGCAAGGTGAATAAGGGCCGCCGCTCGAATCCCCGGGTTCTTATCGCCATTCCTTCCGGTATCACCGAAGTCGAGCGTCGCGCCGTCCGCGAATCCGCCGAACAAGCCGGTGCCCGCGAGGTTTACCTGATCGAGGAGCCGATGGCCGCCGCAATCGGCGTCGGCCTGCCAGTCCAAGAGGCCTCCGGCAACATGATCGTTGATATCGGCGGCGGCACCACCGAAGTGGCGCTGATTTCCCTCTCCGGCATCGTTTACGCTCGTAGCGTTCGCACCGCCGGTGACGAACTTGACGAGGCGATCATCCAATATATGAAGCGCGCCTACAATCTAATGATCGGCGAGCGCACTTCGGAAGATATCAAAATCCGTCTTGGCTCGGCCGCGCCGCTGCCCAAGGAACTGACCATGGAGGTCAAGGGCCGGGATCTTGTGGCCGGACTTCCCAAAACCATCACCATCACCTCGCAGGAAATCCGCGAGGCCATGGCGGACCCGCTCAGCACGATTGTTGACGCAGTCCGCACCACCCTCGAACGTTGCCCGCCGGAGCTCGCTGCCGACCTCGTGGATCGCGGTATCGTATTGGCTGGCGGAGGAGCGTTGCTCAAGGGGCTTGATCGCCTTCTCCGCGAGGAAACCGGGCTTCCCGTTCACATCGCTGAGGACCCACTCAGTGCCGTGGCCGAAGGCACTGGCAAAGCGCTTCAGGAACTTTCCCTCCTGAAGCGGGTCACCAACTCGGATCGCTAAGCGTTCCAGTGGGCTATACCCGGCCATGAAGCCGCTCAACCTGATCGCATTGTTGCTCTTTCTCGGAGGCGCTGTCTGGGCGCTCACGCGGAGTGATCGCAGCGTACGTGAGATCCAAGCTACCTATTACTCGGCGATGTCTCCGTTTCTGAAGTCCGGGTCGAAAATGGAAACCCAAGCCCGCGCGTTTCTCGAAGAAACCCGCCATTCGAAAGAACTCGAAATCGAGCTTCAAGAGACGCGCGAACAACTCGGTCGACTGCGTCTCATTGAATCCCGCTTCCGCACTATCGAGGATGAAAACAAACAACTTCGCCATGCGTTGGCTTTCAAGAAAGCCACCCATTTCGATGTTGTCACCGCCAGCGTGATTCGCCGCAACCCCACCACCTGGTGGCAGACGGTGGAGATCGACGCCGGTTCCAAGCGCGGCATCGGCACTCAGCTTTCCGTGCTTTCTAACGAAGGTCTTGTCGGTAAAATCGACCGTATCGACAATGGCGGAGAGCGATCATCAGTACTTCTTCTAACCGATGAAAAGTGTCAGGTGGCCGCCCGGGTCGAAGGGTCACCGGAAGTCGGTATCCTCAATGGCCAGCGTGGCGGCGTTGATGGGGTGCCCAAGCTTCGGTTGCGTTTTCTATCAGCCAATGCCGCCGTCCGCCCTGGCCAGCGCGTGTTCACCACCGGACGGGGTGGGATTTTCCAGCCCAATATTCTTCTTGGAACCATCGAATCCGTCGAAAAAGGCGCGTTGGATTCCGAGGCGCTCGTCCGTCCCTCTGTGAACTTCGCGAATCTTGGAGCGGTATTCGTGGTCCTCTCCACCGAATCATGACACTACCGTGATCCGTTACTCATCCATTACCATTTTGTTGCTGCTTGCTGCTTTTGTAGTTCAGCAATTTCTTCCGGCGTTCACTGGATTGTATGATTCACGGATCCTGTTCGTTCAACTCGTATTTCTCTGCTGCGCAGTCACCATCGGCCCGCCCACCATGCTTCTTCTGGCCCTTATCGGCGGCTTCTTTTGGGACGCTCAGTGCGCGCTCGGTCCCCACGGTGGAGACCCGGAGGTCTATACTCAGCAGGTTGAGTCCCTGCGTTTCGGATACTCTATTCTGCTTTTCGGTGGCATGGGTTTCCTCATGCAAGGTCTCCAACCGCTATTTAAACAAGGCAAGTGGCAATTTTCCGCCATGCTCTCAGGGATAGCCGTCCTGCTATATCTAGCAGCAGAATACGCCATCATCAACTTTATCCGAGGAGACTTGATTCTTACTAAGTCGACCGTATTGCAAATGGTTTACACCGCTATTTTAACAATGCTCATCTCTCCTGCTGTCTTCGGGTTACTCTTCTTCATCGCCAAGAAATGCCAGCACTCCATCAATCCTGAAGCCGATCATCGCAACCGCCGCCGCAGGGCTTACTGATCCCATGGAACCCGGTTACCGCCTTCGCTTATATCTTTTGACCGCCCTCGTGCTGGTCGGGTTCGGCGTGCTTTTGAACCGTCTGCACGAATTCCAGATCGAGCGCCGGACGGAGTTTCTAAATCAAGTTCCCGGTAATCGCGCCGTCACCATCCGCGAGCCCGGTATCCGTGGTGAAATCACCGACCGCAACGGCATCACCCTGGCTCGCAATATCCGCAAGTATGAAGTCTCCTTCAACCTTGAGGAGATCCGTAGCGCTTACCTAGCCCAACACGAGAGCGACCCGAAGATTGTCCGCCTGACGAAAAAGGACGGCATGGATCGATCCAAAGAGGAGAAAGACATCGTTTCCATCGTCAAGGATGGTGAGGCAAGCACGATCGGCCGCCTCCGGCAAATTGGTCTTGCAAAGAACTTCAAGGCCAGCGACCTCCGCACGCATTTCCTCACTCATGGAGGTCTCATTCCATATAGCTACCGCACGGATCTCAGTTATGATCAGTTCTCGAAAATCGCCGAACACAATTTAGCACTGCCGGGAGTTTACGTCAGCATCCGTCCGCAGCGCAAATATCCCTTCAATTCGCTCGCCAGCCATGTCCTTGGCTATTTAAAACAATGGGAAAAAGGCGATGTGCCGGAGAGCGATACCCGCCGCTATAATCATTACATTGGCGATGAAAAAGGAATCGCCGGCGTGGAGGCCAGCATGGATGACGTGCTGCGCGGCCCCGAGGGCCGCAAAACCATCGTCAAAGACGAGAAGGGTCGCACGCTCCGCATGACGGACTATACCAAGCCCGGTGTAGGCGCGAAAGTCCAACTCGCCATCGACGCCCACAAGCAATATCTCCTTGAAAACGTTCTGCGCCGCGCCGGTCGAGCTGCCGGTGTCATCATGGACGTCAATACCGGCGAGGTGCTGGCGATGGCATCGGTGCCCGACTACGATCCGAATGCATTCATTCCCAGTATCTCCGCTGACCGCTGGAAAGGTTATCGTGAAAACAAACAGCTATCGCCCCTGACGAACCGCGTCATTTCTGAATTCGCCCCGGGCTCCACCATGAAAGTCGCCACCGCCATTTCCGGAGCGCTCAAGGGATTGTCCGGAAACTCATTTTCCTGCACTGGCTTCGTAACCTACGGAAATCACAACGTCGGTTGCTGGATTTGGAACATGCATAAAGGTAGCCACGGAACGCTCAGTCTATCGAAAGCTCTCCAACAATCCTGCAATCCTTATTTCAACAAACTTGCCAACACCATGGGATGGAAGGCCATGGTTGAAGGTTGCCAGATGGTCGGCTTCGGCAAGCGCACCAAAGTCGAACTTCCCGGTGAAAAACCCGGAATTCTGCCCGGCAGTAGTGTTTGGCGCGCCGCCAATCCCAGCGCTGCCATGACTCCGGTCCTCACCGCCTTTCTCTCCATCGGCCAAGGAGACACCATGGCCACGCCCCTCCAACTCTGCGCCATGACCGCCTGCGTCGCCAATGGCGGAAAATACTATCAGCCGCGCATCGTCCGCAAGGCCGTTTCCGAGGATGGCGGCATCATCATCCCCGATAAGCCAAAGCTCGTCGTCGATCTCATCGAAGCCGGAATTAAACCTAAGGATTTTGAACTCATTCGCAAAGGCATGTGGATGGCCGTCAATGTCACCGGCGGCACCGCTGGAAAAGTCCGGATGCCCGGCATGGAAGTCGCCGCCAAAACCGGTACCGCTCAGACGACTGATAACGGCAAGAAATCCAATAACTCATGGGTCATCAGTTTTGCGCCCTATGAAAATCCACAATATGCCGTGTGCGTGCTGGTTCAGAATGGCGGTTCAGGCGGTGGTGTCTGCGGCCCCCTCGTCCACCTCATCTACAGCGGCCTTTTCGCTCAGAATGAGGGCATGAAGCTGCCTCTCGCTCCCCAAAGCGAATTCGTCGGAAACACCGACCGCATCGAAGCAATTCCCCTTCCTGCGGATGTGCTTGCCGCCATCAACGCCACCGAAATTCAGGATATAGTCGAAACCGGTGATGAAGTCGCTGAGGTGACTTCGGAAACCACTCACCGTCCTGCGGATAACACCGACACTCCCACACCCACTCTCACCCCTGAAATCGATGACGAAGGCACGGTTATCCCAAAAGCCGTACCTGTCCCCGAACCTTGATTTATCCACTCACACTAACAAAAAACACTTCACTATTATACTCACCATCATGATCCAACATATTAAAAGACTCCTTGGCATCGGCAAACCTGATCCCACACGTGGTAACTCCATCATCGTCAATGTCGAGAAGCTCGAACGACGAGTCGCACTGCTCGAGGACGGGATACTTGAAGAATACACCGTCGAACGCGAGGGCGATCAAAATATCGTCGGCGGCATCTTCAAGGGACGCGTCAAAAACATTGAGGGTGGCCTCAAGGCGATGTTCGTGGACATCGGCCTCGATAAAAACGCCTTCCTCCATTTCTGGGATGCCATCCCCGCAGCGCTCGATGCAGGACTTGAAGAGATCCAGCGCGAAGGCAAAAAGAAACAACAGAAGAAAATCACCTCCAAGGATATTCCAGACATCTATCCGATTGGCTCCGAGATCGTGATCCAGGTATCCAAGGGCCCGATCGGCACCAAAGGTCCGCGCGTCACCACCAATATTTCTTTGGCCGGCCGTTACCTCGTGCTTATGCCCTACACCGAGCAGTTCGGTATTTCCCGTAAGATCGATGATCCCCAAGAACGCGCCCGCCTCCGGAAGATCGTCCAGAAGCTTTCGGTCCCCGAAGGCATGGGAATCATCATGCGCACCGTCGCCCAAGGCACGCGGGCCCGCCATTTCGTACGTGATCTCGCGATGCTGCTTGAACAATGGGACGAGATCGAAGCCCGCCGTGCCAACAATCCGGCTCCTTGTTGTATTTTCCAAGAGCCCGGTCTCATCGAACGCACCGCCCGCGATTTCCTGACTGACGAGATCAATCAAGTTCTTTGCGATGATGCGGAAACCACCGAGATGATCCGTGAAATCGCCGGAAAAATTTCCCGCCGTGCCAAGCGCCGCGTTCACCACCTACCCACCGCCACCCAGCCGATCTTCGAACGTGTCGGCATTCAGAAACAGATCGACGAAGCATTCTCCCGCCAAGTCTGGTTGCCTTGCGGTGGTTATATCGTCATCGACGAAACCGAGGCTCTCATCGCCATCGACGTCAACACCGGTCGCAACCGCGGATCGAAGGATGTGGATAAGATGATCCTTGAAACCAACGTCGAAGCCGCCCGCGAAGTTGCCCGCCAACTCCGCCTCCGCAATATCGGCGGATTGGTTGTTATCGACCTCATCGATATGCGCCACCGCAAGGACCAGCAGACGGTTTACAAGGCGATCAAAGACCGCCTCAAGAAAGACAAGGCCAAGACCCAGGTGCTTCAAATTTCACCCATCGGCCTGATGGAAATGACCCGTCAACGCCTCAACGAATCGTTGCGTGACTCGATGTATGAGCCCTGCCCGTATTGCCAAGGCCGCGGTCGCGTGAAAACACCGATGACGATGTCCGTGGAGATCCAACGTCGCCTCAACACCGTCATCCAGAAGAACCGGGAAACACTCGGAGATATCGTAGTCATCGTGAACAGCGATGTGCTCAATCGCTTCAAGAGCGAGGATTCCAAACTTCTCGTCGAACTTGAGCGTTCGCACTCCGGTCGTCTCATCTTCCGCTCCGATCCAACGTTGAACCGCGAACGCTTCTTTATCATTGATGCCAAAACCGAGAAACCACTCGATCAAGGATAATAAAATCTCAAACAAGAAATGACAAGATGACTCGTAAAACAAAAATCATCTGCACACTCGGACCCGCCACGGAGTCCGAGGAAATGATCGCTAAACTCATGGTGGCCGGAACCAATGTGTTCCGACTGAACATGAGCCATGCCAAACACGAGTGGGCGTCGGAAATGGTGAAACGCGTCCGTCGCCAGGCCCAACACTTCGACTCACACATCGCCGTGCTTTTCGATCTCACGGGTCCGTCGATCCGTACCGGCGATTTAGTCGAGCCAATCACACTGGCCGATGGTGATACCGTCGAGTTTCGTAAAAACGGTACCGAAGCCACCGTCGAAAAATCCACAACAGTCAACTACGATGGTCTCATGGCTGATGTGGAGGTTGGCAACACGCTCGTCGTGGACAACGGCGCGCTGCTTATGCGCATCGACGTCGTGGAGGCGGACCGCATCCTTTGCCACGTGAAAACCCCGGGTACCATGGGCTCCCGCCGCCACATCAATTTGCCCGGCGTGCGGCTCAATCTTCCCGCTCTAACAGAAAAGGATCACAAGGATCTCGCTCTCGCCGTGGAGTGCGAGGCTGACTACATCGCCGGGTCTTTCGTCCGTGATGCCGCCCACGTTCGTGAACTGCGGGATGCCATGGTCGCCTTGGAAGGTGACGCCCAACTCGTCGCCAAGATCGAGGACCAGGAAGCGATCCGCAATATCGACGCGATCATCAGCGAGGCCGATGTCATTATGATCGCCCGCGGTGACCTGGGCACCGAGGTTGAATTCGAGGAGCTTCCCTTACTTCAGCGCCGCATTGTCAAGCGTTGCCATGAACTCGGCAAACGCGTTATCGTGGCCACCCAACTTCTCGAATCGATGATCACCAACCCCACGCCCACCCGCGCGGAGGTCACCGATGTGATGAATGCCGCCTATGAAGAGGCCGACTGCTTGATGTTGTCCGGTGAAACCTCCGTCGGTCGCTATCCCGAGCGCTGCGTGGAAGCGCTTGTCCGGATTTCCTCCCGCATGGAGCGCTCCAGTGGTCAAGGCTTCGGCCATGCGATGTTGATGCGTGAGGAACGGCAGAAAGTCGCTCGGGCGGCGGTCACCTTGGCTGACTCATTGCCAGACGCCTGCCTCGTCGTGCTGACGCGCCGCGGCGTGCTTGCTAACCATGTGGCCATGCTGCGCCCCCGCACCTCGGGGTTTTATGCGATCACCCCGAAGGAAAGTGTCTGCCGCAAGCTCGCCCTCACTCGTGGCGTGCGCGCCATCAAGCTGGCATTTTCTTCCGGAATCGAGGAAACCATCCAACGCGTGACGGCCCAACTCCTGAAGGAAGAACTCATCCGTCCTGGTAACCCGATTGTCATCGTATCGGATATCCTATCAGATCATTTTGGGGCGAATTCGATTCTGTTGCATCATGCATAGGGATCTATAGGAATGATGGGAATTATGGGAATTATGAATCTTCTCAACGGCGATTGCCTCAAGGTTTTTCCGAACATCGAGGAGGAGAGCATAGATCTTGTCGTTACCTCTCCACCTTACAACCTCGGTATTTCCTATAAGAGTTTCAAGGACACCGCGCCGCGCGAGGAGTTCCTCGCTTGGTGTAAGGCTTGGGCTGGCGAGGTGAAACGTGTGATGACGGATGATGCCTCGTTTTTCCTTAATGTAGGCGCGGCACCCGCGAATCCGCTGATGCCGCACCAGTTGATCCTTGCTCTAACTGACGAAGATGATTCGCTGTTTGTCCTGCAGAATACCTTTCATTGGATCAAATCCGTCACTATATCGACACCTGCTGGAGAGCAAATCAGCGCCGGGCATTTCAAGCCGATCAACTCGAAGCGCTATGTCAACGATTGCCATGAGTATGTCTTTCATTTGACCAA
>CAYRLT010000634.1:0-3006 GCA_964425095.1 uncultured Luteolibacter sp. | reverse complement strand
GATGGAGGGAACCCCGGTGCGTCTATCCGGCCAAGATTGCCGGCGCGGGACATTCTCCCAGCGGCACGCCGTTTTCTACGACTACGAGACGCGGGAGCGATACATTCCGTTGGAGCATCTCGACCCGGCGCAATCGCGGTTCTGCGTTCACAACTCCTTCCTCTCTGAGTTCGCCGTCCTTGGCTTTGACTATGGTTACTCGCTTTCCTATCCGAGCATGCTCACCATGTGGGAAGCGCAGTTCGGGGATTTCTCCAACGGCGCGCAGGTCATCATCGACCAGTTCATTTCCTCCGCCGAGTCCAAGTGGCAGATTCCTACGGACTTGGTCATGCTGCTGCCGCACGGCTACGAAGGCATGGGGCCCGAGCATTCAAGCGCGCGCTTGGAACGATTCCTGCAGCTATGCGCCGAGAAAAACATGATAGTCGGCAATTTCACCACACCGGCCCAATATTTCCACGCCCTGCGGCGCCAGAAACACCGGGATTTCCGCAAGCCCTTGGTGCTGATGACTCCCAAGAGTTTGCTGGGTCGGCCCGAGGCGGTCTCGCTTGAGGAGGATTTCCTCGAAGGCTCCTGTTTCCAAGAAGTGCTTCCGGATCCGAAAGCCTTTGAAAATCCGGCCAATGTCAGCCGGGTGATTTTCTGTACCGGCAAGGTGTTTTACGACCTCATGGATTATCGCCGGGAGAAGGGCATCGAAAACACCGCCATCATCCGCATCGAACAACTCTATCCATTCCATCGTGAAATGGTCGAGGCGATCATCAGCCAATACAGCAACGCCTCACACTTCGTCTGGTGCCAGGAAGAACCTCTCAACATGGGCGCGTGGTCTTACATCTGGCCGCGCCTCGATCGCGCCGTCGGTGTCAAGGTCCGCTACGCCGGTCGCGATGCGGCCTCCAGTCCTGCCGGAGGCGCGAAGGCCATGCATTATCGCGAACAAAAACAACTTCTCGAACACGCTTTCTCGATCTGATCCGTCACCGGGTCTTCCAAACATTTTCACTCTCATTTCCCCATGACCACCGAAGTCAAGATCCCCGCTTCCGGCGAATCCGTCACCTCCGCCAACGTCGCCCGATGGCACAAGAAAAACGGCGACTCCGTCCGCACCGGCGAAGTCCTAGTCACGCTCGAAACCGACAAGGTTTCCACCGAACTGGAGGCCTCCGTCGATGGCACGCTTGAAATCCTCGTGAACGAAGGCGAGGAAGTCGCCATCGGCACGCTCATCGCCCGCATTCAAAGCGGCTCGGCACCGAAGTCAGCTGTCGTTGCTGCCGCTCCTGCGCTAGTGGTTTCCGCTCCTGCTCCTGCTCCCTCTTCCCAACCCAATACCGGTTCGGTGGATCTCATAGTTCCCGCCTCCGGGGAATCGATCACCTCCGCCAATGTCGCTTCATGGCGCCGGAATGATGGCGATTCAGTCGTACAAGGCGAAGTCCTCGTCTTGATAGAAACCGACAAGGTTTCCAACGAACTGGAATCGCCCGCCACCGGTCGCCTGAAAATCCTCGTCCCAGAGGGCGAAGAAGTCTCCATCGGAACCGCCATCGCCCGAATCGAAATCGGGGCCGCTCCCGCTCCCGAACACCGTCCGCTACCAGCCAGTCCGCCGGCAGCGGCCCCAGCCCCAGCGCTCGCACCAGCGCCTTCCCCAACCGCGGCGCCGGCCGTAGCCCCAGCGCCTACTCCTGCTTCAGCGCCCGCCCAATCGCCGAAGCCCGATTTCACCGCTCTATCCGCGCCCTTGCCGCGTGAAACGCCCGCCGTCATCAGCGATGGGCGGACTACCCGCCGCAAGATGTCGATGTTGCGGCGCAAGATCGCCACACATCTGGTCAATGCCCAACAGACCGCCGCTATTCTAACCACCTTCAACGAAGTGGACATGTCCGCCGTGATGGACCTCCGCAAGTCGGTGCAGGATGAGTTTGTGAAAAAACACGGAGTGAAACTCGGTTTCATGTCATTCTTCATCAAAGCCGTCACTCAAGCCCTCAAGGATGTGCCTTCGATCAATGGCCGCATTGAGGGCAACGATGTCATTCAAAACCATTTCTACGACATCGGCGTCGCGATCGGCAGCGAAAAAGGCCTCTTCGTGCCTGTCATCCGAGATACCGATCAAAAATCCTTCGCTCAACTCGAAAAGGACATCCTCGATTACGCCACCAAGGCCCGCGATGGGAAAATTACCATCGATGATCTGCAAGGCGGCGTGTTCAGTATTTCTAACGGAGGAACCTATGGTTCACTGCTCAGCACGCCCATTCTGAATCCGCCACAAAGCGGGATCCTCGGCATGCACACCATCCAACAGCGCCCGGTCGCGTTGAATGGCCAAGTCGTCATCCGCCCGATGATGTATCTCGCCCTCAGCTACGATCACCGCCTTGTCGATGGCAAGGAGGCCGTCACCTTCCTCATCCGCATCAAGGATTGCCTCGAATCGCCCGCGCGATTGATGCTGGAAATGTGACCGTCTCCATCTTGGACTGCGTGCAGCCTGCTGCCGCTTTCCTTAGACAGCCTGCTGTCTAAGGCGCAGGACGGGGCAAAGATCAAGCCAACTGAAGCCAAGACATCATGAAAACACTGCTCACCCTTTTTCTCAGCGTTTTTTGCGGCGTATCGCTCGCCGCTGAAGCGCCCGCTAAGTCCAAATACGACGGCCCATCCGGCAAGCCCTACATTTACAAAACCTCCGCCGGCAAGGAACGGAAGATGGAGATTTACTTCCCGCCGAATCACGACCCCGCCAAGGCGAAGGTGCCCGGCATGATTCTGTTTCACGGCGGCGGCTGGCAAGGCGGCACGCTGGACCAATTTCGCGCCGCCTGCGCCTACTTCGCCAGTCGTGGGCTCGTCTGCGCCACTGCGGAGTATCAGATGCTCGGCAAGGCCGCCTCCACATTGCCCAAGGGTGAATCGAAGAAACGCGTGTGTGTTACCGACGCGAAGAGCGCCATCCGCTGGTTCAAGCAAAACGCCAAA
>CAYRLT010000633.1:0-3485 GCA_964425095.1 uncultured Luteolibacter sp. | reverse complement strand
CCCGCTTATCCGCCCCGTCGGTGGGATCTCCGTCGGCCTCGTCACGGAAAACAACGACGATGGCTCGATGAAGTCCCACAAGATGTTGCTCGATATCATCGGTTCCGAAGACTTCTACGGCGACATGGACTTCAAGCTTTGCGGCACCAGCGAAGGTGTCACGGGCTATCAGCTCGACCTCAAGCTTCCGGGTCTCCCGCTCGCCATGCTTGAAGAAGCGATCCACATCGCTAAGGCCGGCCGCACCAAGATCATCGACAAGATGGCTGAATACATCAGCACTCCGTCCGCGCTCAGCCCGCATGCGCCACGCATTGTTTCGCTCAAGATCCCTGCGGATCGCATCGGCGAACTCATTGGGCCTGGCGGCAAGAACATCAAGGGCATCCAGGCCGAGTCCGGTGCCGAGATCAACATCGAGGACGATGGCACCGTGCACATCTACGCTTCCAAGCAGCAAGGTCTCGACCGCGCCAAGGAAATGATCGACCGCATGTTCCAAGAAATCGAAGTGGGCAAGGTTTACACCGGCAAAGTGGTCTCCGTCACCGCCTTCGGCGCGTTCATGGAAGTGCTTCCCGGTAAGGACGGCCTCATCCACGTCTCCGAACTGGCCGAAGGCCGCACTGAAAACGTCGAGGACGTCGTCAAAAAAGGCGATGTCATCACCGCCAAGTGCCTCGGAGTCGATGAAAAAGGCCGTGTGAAAATGTCACGCCGCGCTTGGCTCCGCGACCAAAAAGCCGAGCAAGCCGAAGCCTCCGGAGTCACCGGTGACTGAGCTTAGTCACTACTGACAGAAAATTCCAAACCGGCGTTCCCTCACGGGAGCGCCGGTTTTTTCGTGGGAAGCCTACGCGCCTATGTGTGGTGCATTCTGCGCCCTCGCGGCTAACATGGCCTAGTGGCTACGGAGCGCTGGCTTCAGAGGCGAGTTCATCTTCTGTTTCAGAACAGGCGTGAATTCCAGAGAATCATGTCGCGATCTCTGTGATTCGGGCATTTTTTACCGCAGAGGCACAATGGAGCGGAGCGACATGGACAGGAGCTATTCGCGACGTGCCCCGAAGGGGGACCGCTGGAGGGCGGGATCAACGGAAAGATGAGGTCACAGAGGGGGAGAATGAGATGTGTTTGATGGGTTGCTGTGCTGACTGCCATTACTCTCGCCGGCTAAAGCCAGCGCACCATTGTGGAATCTGCGTCCATTTTCGTGCGCCAGAGAATCATCCGCGATTCAGCCGCAGGCAGCGATTCAACGTTTTTTGTTGAGGGTCTGTTTCCGGAAGACCGGGATCAGCTCGGCGTCCATCCAAGCGAAGGCGGCGGTGAGGCCGCCGGCGAGGTAGAGTTTGCCGATCGAGGCTTCGACCCGGGTCGGATTTCCGAAGGCGCTGAGGAAATCATTGGAGGTCAGGCGGGTGAACCACTCACCGTCCATGGAATTGCGTTCGCGCAGCACGTATTGGCGGGCGAACAGGGCGAGCACGGCATCGCCGACCCATGCTTCTTCTCGTTCCTGGCGGAGTTCTTCGTCTTTTCGGCTCACGCGGGCAACATGAGCATCAAGGGAACGGTCGCACAAGTCTTTGCATGCGTTCTTGTTCAATGCGATCGCGCAGGCGCGACTCGGAACTATCATCCCAATATCCGGGCCGGAGCTCGACGAAGACCGAACTGTAAGGCAGGGCGGTTTGGGTGCGGATGACCAAGACATCGAAACTGCGGCCCGCATCCTCGAGCAACGTGAGGAGCGATTGCTGGTCGAGCTCGGTAGTTTCATGACCGTGGAGTGCACCTTTGAGTCGATTGCGCAGAGCATCGATGCCCGGGGCAAAATCGTTTTCCATGGAGCGCAGTTCGCGGGTCAAATAAAGTTGTGGGCGGACATTCTCGGTTTTTTCAAGAGATTGGAGCACATAGTCGAGGGCTTCGGGTACCTCGACCGGTGCACTGATCTGGCGCACGCCGGGGCGACTGTGGGCGGGAAACGAGGCCTCGGCGATGACGATCCAATTGCGGTAGCCGAGTTGACCGACCTGGCGGTCCACGGCACCGAGCCAAGCTTTTTCAGAGTGCATCGTCATGCAGCCCGGCAATGACCATGTCACTCCGAGAATCAGAATCCAACGCGCGCCAAACATGGCTATCACTTAATCCGATCCGACCCGGCTGTCAATGTGCGTAGCCTCAGACAATCTGGTAGGGCGTGACCGCCGGGCGTGTCACCCCGGATTTTAGTGCGGCAGGAATTTCGAGCCAAAGAGGATGAAGAGGGCGAGGAAGAAGAAGAGCAGAGCGAGGCCGAGTTTGATGGAGAATGTGTGTTTTTTCTGGAAGGCGACGAGGGTTTCGCTGCGCAGGCCGCCGTAGGCCAGTAGGAAGATCACGATGAGCGGGGTGATGAAGGCGAGGTTGTAAACGACCAGCCAGAGCACGGCATCGAGTCGGCCTTTTTGGATCTGATAGATGATAGGAGCGTAAACCTGGCCGGTGCAGGCGAGTTCCAGCAGTGAGATGACGAGGCCGGAGAGGAAGGCGGCGATGACAAAATTCCGGGCACGGGCGCCGCTGCGGATAACGCCGCGGATGCGGTCTTTGAGGATGCCGGGGAGCTGGAGCGTCATTTCATCGAGGCGGCCTGCGCGGGCGCGGAGGGCATCGCGGAGTGATAGGTAGGCGGCGATGAGGGCGAGGATGCCGAAGACGAGGTTCATCCAGCGTTGGATGCCGGCGAAGTGCTCGTTGAGGGATGCGATGACTTCGTGAAGCAGCAGGCCGGCGGCGAGGTAGGCGATGAAGACGGCGCTGATGAAGGCGGCTCCGACCATGAGCATTTCGCGCGGGGTGCGGCGGGCGATTTGCAGGTAGGAGAGGAAGAAGATGATCGTCGCAAAAGCGCAGGGGTTGATGCCATCCAAGAGTCCGCCAAGCAGCACGATGGGCAGCGTGATGCCTTCGTAGCGGCGATCCACTTCTTGGGCGGCGACTTCTTGCACGGGTGCGCTGTCGGTGATTTCGATCCAAGTGTCATCCTGGGGTGCTGCCATGGTTTCCGCGAACAGCTTGCCGAGTGATGCTGGGGAAACATCCGGGCCGATCACGAAGCCGGACTGGGTGAAGACGGAAGGTGCGATGGAAAACTTGAGAGACGGGGCATCGAGGAATGCGCAGAGCGACTGGTTGAGCAGCAGGCCGGCGGGATCGAGGATGTTGTATTCCTTGAGTTCGATGAGCGGGAAATCGGTCTTGAGCGAGTTGATGTATTGTTTGGCTTTGATGCATTCCTGGCAGCCCGGTTTGTAAAAATAGGCGACGACTAACGATTTGCGTGCGGGAGTTGGGGCGGCGGTTTCAGCAGCCAGCAGCGGCGTTTCTTTGCGGGTGGTTTCGGATACGTTGGATGCGAGGGAGGCGAAGGTTGGGATGCCTTTGACTTGAGATGGACTGATGCGTGAGTTGAGGATTTTGAGTTTATCGGCGTT
>CAYRLT010000632.1:0-4793 GCA_964425095.1 uncultured Luteolibacter sp. | reverse complement strand
GTTGGTTGTCGGAGTTGGTATTGCTGTTTTTCATAGCAGGACAACCGTGATGCCAACCCCGCAACCCTTCAACTTTCATTCACGCATTGTCACATCACCAGCGCATCTATCAGCCTGCCGCGCAGCGGCTTAGTTCAACTTAGGGAGATGCCGAAGCGCGAACCGTCTCCCAACAAGCGGCGGAAGAGCGGGAGATCCTCCGGGGTGGAGATTAAGAGGATGTCGCGGATTCCGGCCAACATGAGGACGGAGAGCGGGTAGTAGATCATCGGCTTGTCATAGACTGGCAGCAGTTGCTTGCTAACGGCTATGGTGACTGGATAGAGTCGGGTTCCCGAGCCTCCGGCGAGGATGATGCCTTTCATGGAAAGTAAAGGGAAAGAATAGTTGGTCTGTCGATCCGATTCCAGTTAGATGCGGTTGTTTCCAAGCCTTTCAAGGCGATACGTTCCGTCAAGGATGTTCAGCCACCAATCTTGGTGATCCAAGTACCATTGGATGGTTTTTCGGAAGCCGGTTTGGAAGGTTTCCTTGGGTTGCCAGTCAAGCTCGCTGCGGATCTTGGTGGCATCAATGGCGTAGCGGATGTCGTGCCCCGGGCGGTCGGTGACGAAGGTGATGAGCGTGGCATATGGCCGAGAGCCCGGGTGTAGTTCGTCGAGAACCGCGCAAATGTGCTTTACCAGATCAAGGTTTGTCTGCTCGTTATTGCCGCCGATGTTGTAGGTTTGACCCGGTTTTCCCTTTTCGAGGACGGCGCGGAGTGCTGCGCAATGGTCACCAACGTAGAGCCAATCACGGATGTTCTCGCCCTTGCCGTAAACCGGAATCGGTTCGCCGCGTAGGCATTTGAGGATGACTACCGGGATGAGTTTTTCAGGGAATTGATAGGGGCCGTAGTTGTTGGAGCAATTGGTCACCAACACGGGGAGTCCGTAGGTATCGTGCCAGGCGCGGGCGAGGTGATCTGAAGACGCTTTGCTCGCGGAGTAGGGCGAGTGGGGAGAATAGGGAGTGGTTTCCGCAAAGCCGGAGTCGTTTGGCTTGAGTGAGCCATAGACTTCATCGGTGGAAACGTGCAGGAATCTGAACACCGCCATTTTTTCCGGTGGAAGTGAGCGATAGTGATCGAGAGAAGCCTGCAGAAGGTGATAGGTGCCGAGAATATTCGTCTTGATGAACTCTCCGGGCCCATCGATGGAACGGTCAACATGGCTTTCAGCCGCAAGGTGCATCACGGCGTCAGGCTGATGCTTCTCAAAAAGTTCTCCGAGCGAGGCTGGATCGCAGAGGTCGGCTTGGGCAAAGATATGTCGTTCGTCCTGCAGGCAGTCTCCTAACGAGAATAGGTTTCCCGCATAGGTGAGTTTGTCAAGGTTGACGATCCGATGGGGAGTCTCGCAAAGGATTTGCCGGACTAAGTTTGAGCCGATAAATCCGGCCCCACCGGTGATGAGGAGCTTCATGCGTTTGGATTTAGCATTCGTTGATGGGCCAGAACCCATTCGATGTAATGGTGCAGGCCTTGCTTGAGGGGGGTGCGCGGTGTGTATCCGAGCAGGCGGCCGGCTTTTGAAACATCGGCGAAGGTGAGTGGGACGTCACCGGGTTGGTCGGGAAGATGGTGGATCAGAGCATTTTTGCCGAGAATTTCTTCGATGTCGGAAATCAGCAGGGAAAGTTTGTTCGCTGCCGAGCCACCAAGGTTGATGATTTCAAAATCAGTGGCGGTGTATTTTCCGGCGGCCATCACGCCGTTAATGATATCTTCAACGTAGGTGTAGTCGCGGGCGGAGCTGCCATCGCCATATTGATCGATCGCTTGATCGGCCATGATGCGGCGGGTGAACTTGGAAATGGCTAGATCCGGCCGTTGGCGGGGGCCATAGACGGTGAAGAAGCGCAGGCAAAGGCAGCGGATGCCGTAGAGGTTCGAGTAATTCGAGCAAAGCTGTTCTCCTGCGAGTTTGGTGGCGGCGTAGGGCGAGATCGTGCGCTGGATGAGATCGTCTTCGGCGAACGGGACTTTTTTGTTCACACCATAGACTGAGGACGATGAGGCGAATACGAAATGTTTCACGCCTGACCTGCGGCAGCCTTCGAGCAGATTGAGAGTGCCGTCGATGTTGGTGCTGATGTAGAGCCGTGGCTCGGCAATGGACGGGCGGACGCCGGCGCGGGCGGCGAAGTGGAAGACCTTATCAAACGAGTGTTCCGCAAACAACGAATCCACCAAGGTCACGTCCCGGATGTCGCCCTTGATCAAGGTGATGCGGTGGCGGAAGCTGGCGATGTTTCCGCGCTTGATCTCGGGATCGTAGAAATTATTGAAATCATCGATTACGACGATCTCGGCACCATCCGCGAGCAAGGCCTCGCAAAGATGGGAGGCGATGAATCCGGCGCCGCCTGTGACGAGGATTTTTTCGGGAAGGAGGCTCATAGCTGCAACAAGGAGCGAATTTAGCGCGAATGTTGAAGTGTGAAAAGCGTTTATCCTCCAGCGGTCGGCTTGGGATTTGCTTTTCGGCGTTTTTTGGGTTTTTGGGGATAGACGTTTTGGTGATCTCGGCCGCGCCGTTTGAATCTACGGTGGATCCAGAAATATTGTTCCGGCACCAGTCGGATGTATTGCGCCATGAGTTCATTGATCCGGAGAGCGTCGGCGTCCGCATCGGCCGTGGGGAAATCCGTGAGGGGCGGCAGGATGCGGAGTGTGTAGGTGCCGTCCGTGTGGCGTTGCCCGAAAAAGGGCACGACGGCGGCTCCGGTCATGCTGGCGATGCGGCTGGTGGCGGTGTTGGTGAGCGCCGGAATGCCGAAAAATGGCAGAATGGTGGAAAACTTAGATTTTTTCCCCTGATCCGGCGCATACCAGATCGTGTGGCCATCTTTGAGTGCGCGGATCAGGCCGCGCAGATCGTTCATGGGGACGGCGGGGATCATCTTATCGATGCGGCCGCGGTGCATTTCCCGGGCGATGACCGGGTTGTCCGGTTCACGGAAGAGACCGCCCATGGAAAAGGCGTCTGAGAAAACCCGGCCGCAGATTTCCAAGGTGGTGAAGTGGGCGGTTAATAAAATCACGCCTTTACCCGCCGCCCTAGCGTGCTCCAAGTGCTCGCGGCCGACGATTTCAAACTTCGGCAATCGGTGTTTTGGTGCCCACCAAGCCATGCAGGTTTCGAAAAGGCCGATGCCCAAAGCCTGGTGGTGCGCGCTGGCGAGCTGTTTCAAACGAGCTTTGTCGAACTCCGGGAAGCAAAGTCTGAGGTTCACCCACACCACATTGCGGCGCTCACGGAGAAACAGCAGCGCCAATTGGCCGCAAAATCGGCCAAGCCGCAATTGGACCGACCATGGGAAAAGAATCAGCAGGCGAAACAAGCCGATGCCGCACCACATCGGCCAGTGGAAGGGGTGGAAAAGCGCTCGTTGTTGAGTGGGGCGGCTCATGCGCCTGTCGGGTTGGCGCCACCATAAAGCTGCGGGTTGAGCGCCGGATCGTTGTACATTTTGAATTGATAATACACGGCGAAGGTGCGGGTGCCGGCACGGATGGCTTCGATGAGCTCGGTGAGACTTTGGGTGAGGTCGCTGCGTTGTCTGAGGATTCGGGCGAGTTTCTCGGCGCAATTCGAGCGGTGCGTTTCGGTGGCCTCCTCGCGGTTGGCTTCCTCGCGCATGTGGAATTCCTTGAGTGCGAGGATCGACAAGCGGTCGGTGATCATGCCCGGAGTTTCCGAGTTTTTCGGGCAACCGGATTCGGCGGGATTGAGGGAAACCACCAAGAGCTTGTCCATTTCCTCGATGAAATTGTTACGCTCTTGGTTGAAGCGGTCGATCGCGCGTTTTGCTTGGTGAATGCGTTCGGATCCGAGGTCATCGCGGCGGGCGATGTCTTCCTCGTGCCAGAGTTCGAAGTTGCGCTGGTGGTTTTCCTGCACGAGGCGCAGGAAATCATCGCCCGAGGCGGCAGGTGGGGATTCATGCCAAGCGATGGTGAGCTGGGCTTGCAGTTGGGCGATTTCCTGAGCGTCGAAGTTCATGAATGGATGGGCGGGACGCGAGACTTGCAGGCGAACTCACGTGAGACAAGCCTTCCGCATTCGCCCATGAAAATCGGCAATCCGCGATTCTGGAATAAAAACCGGACGGGAAAACCGTTGATTTGTAGGGGCAGGAATGGCCATGCCCGTGGCGTGAGGGTTTTATGGCTGTTCTGTGGCGGCTTTTTTTTCGGCCTCCTTGGCCGCCTTCCGCAGTTTCATCTTTTCTGACACTTTTTTAAAATCGACGGGTGGCAGCTCGACGTAATCCGCAGCCTTTTCCATTTTTTTGACCTCGTCAGCCGAGGTCATGCTTTTGGCGGCTTCGCGGATCATCGCGCCCGCCGAGGCGTCCCCGAGGACGATCATCGCGTCCACGGCGGCAGCTCTGAGCTTTGGGTCCGGACTCACGAGATAGGGTTGAATGACCGGCAATTGCGCTGCATCATAGGATGTTGAGGCCTCCTGCATTTTTTCGATGGCTACAGCGCGGGCTTGTTCCGCAGCCTCACCGGTGAGGGCCGGCGTTGCGCCAAGGTTGCCACCTGGGCGGGTTCCCGGAGCGGGAACTGCAAGCGGAGCTGGAGTTGGCTTCGGACGGTTCGCCGCCCGATCCAATGAAGGGCTGGCATCCCCACCCGAGGTGGTGGGTGCCTCATTCGAAGTGAACTTCAAGGCGATGATGATCGCGATGATGAGCATGAGGCCGCCTGCTAGAATAGTTTTTTTGTTCACGATGGCTGA
>CAYRLT010000631.1:0-8945 GCA_964425095.1 uncultured Luteolibacter sp. | reverse complement strand
ATGGCAAGAAGATCGAGGAGAACCAAATCCAGGTGGAAACCTCCGGCCTGACATTCAACATCGTGCGTTTTCATAAGCCATGGGTGGAGGAACTCCTCAGCCAGGCCGAGCACCGGAAATCCAAGATCGTTCTGGCGACCGACGTGTCCGCCGTCACCGGTGAAGGCAAGCCGGCTGAAACCCTAGCCAAGGCCGGAGAGTCTCTCTCTGTTGAACTTCTGGCCCGCCTGCAGGAGGCTCATCTTAGCGCCCGCGCCCACAACGGCTCTGTCCGCACCGCCGAACTCCGCAAGGAGTGGGTAGAGGCAAAAAAGAGTAATCCAGGAAAGCGTGGTTGGGAGATTTCTTCCGGCGTCAACATCGATGCCGACGCCATTGCCCCGCATATCCTAACTGAAATTGGAACGGTCGCATTCAAGGTTGATCCACCGGCGATGTTCGACTTCAAGCCAAGGGACATTCGGGAAGACGCCACTCAGTCCCGCCTGCGTGATGATACTTTGGTGGATGGCAAGATGCTGGCAAGCCCGATGGGTTTGCACTATGTGGATGCCATCGACTTCCGCCATCTGGCGATGAAGGCGGTCGAAAAGGGCCAGGACCCGATGGTGGCCGTCGAGAACTCGTGGTTGATCAAGAACCATGCTTTTGCCAAAGAGGCGTGGGATTGGAACAAGGGTCAGGTTGCCAAGATCAAGAAAGAGCTTCTGGAGCGTCATGGTGTCGATGAGAAGACCGGCAAGGCCAAATACGAGCCCACCGCCAAGGAGCGCTACCGCATCGGTTGGAAGGAATTTGTCGCCATGGCCGATAAGGTGGATCGCGACAAAGAGGAGATTGCCATCAAGGAAGAATTCATGGGCCCGGATTACCACGGGCGCGAGGCGAAGCACACATTCCCGCACATGGAATTGCCGCGCGAGCAGATCCGATTCGCCTCAAAATTCACTCCGGCGTGGAACACCTACTACGCGATTTATTTCACCATCACCGGTCTGCACGGTTTGCACGTGATTGGCGGCGCGCTGGTGCTGTGCTACTATCTCTTCTTCGGCCGGAAAATGTATGACACCAATCCTGAATGGCTCGCCAATCGGGTCGAGATCGGCGGTCTGTTCTGGCACTTCGTGGACTTGGTCTGGATCTTCGCGTTTCCGATTTTCTACCTGATGTAATTTTCTCAAATCTCAAACCTTAAATCTCCTCATCCCATGGCAGATACTCCTGAAGCAATTCGCAAATCGCTCCGCCTCTATGGCCTGATCGGCCTTGTGCTGTTCGCTGGCACCATCGCCACCGTGCTCGTCGCCACTGTGCCCGCCCTCGATGTAGGCGGTCATGGATTTGATGCGGCGGACTGCGTGCTCGGCCTGCTCATTGCCATGACCAAGGCTACGTTGGTAGCCGCCATCTTCATGCACCTCAACCATGAGAAGAAGGCGATTTACTGGATCTTCGGTGCGGGTGGCGTTTTCGTGGCGGCGTTGTATCTTCTCACTGCTCTGGCCAAGAAAGACCCGATTTTCGACCCGCTTTTTTATGGGCAGGAATCGAAGACCGAGCCGTTTCTGGCTTCTCCGACCCTTCGTTGAAATCAACCTGAACCATCCGCCGCCATGTCACTCAAGAGCTTCCATCTCGTCTTCGTCACCGTAAGCACACTGCTCTTTTCATTCCTTGCGGTTTGGTCGTTTGTTTTCTCGCCGGAAAACTCCGGCATTTTCAACGCGCTGGGCTACGTAGGCATCGCGGGGATTGTCCTCATGCTGGCTTACGGCGTCTATTTTTCACGCAAGGCCCGTCAGATTCACATTTGAAAACCGTATTCCCATGATTTTGCTGCAAACTATCGCCTGCTCCACCTGTCGTGTCTCCATGGTCGAGGGTGGAGGTGACGCGGCCGGTTGGTCGATCTTCTTCCTGCTAGTCGTCATTCTCTCGATGCTCAGCGGAATTGGGTTTTTCATGTTCCGCATCGCCCGCCGCGAAAAAGAACATTTCGATCCCACCCTTTCCGATGATTACGATTCCACCGATTCTTGATTTTAGCATTTCAGCATTTTAGATTTTTAGCATTTACCTCCATGAGTCCTTCCAAATTTCTGGGTATCCCAAAAAACTTCTCCGCCCATGGTGGCCAAGTGGATCACATGATTGATGTGGTGCATTGGTTCATGATCGCCTTGTTTGTCGGGTGGACGCTGTTTTTCCTCTATTGCATTTTCCGCTTCCGGCACAAAAGAAACCCGAAGGCATCCTACACCGGAGTGAAGAGCCACTTGTCCAGCCACTTGGAAGTCGGCGTGATCATCGTCGAGGCGGTTCTTTTGTTGGGTTTCGCCTTTCCTCTCTGGGCGGACCGCGTCGATAGCTGGAAGCAAGTCCAGGATTTGAACCCCGTCCGCGTGCGCGTGGTGGGCTGGCAGTTCGGTTGGACTTATCATTACGCTGGTGCCGATGGAAAATTCGGCCGCGTGGACCCGGCCCTGATTTCCGGTTCGAACGATCTCGGAATTGATTATCAGGACCCCAATGCTTTGGATGACTTCACCAGCCCGATTCTGAAGCTGCCGGTGAGCGTGCCAGCTGTGCTTAATATCGGCACCAAAGATGTGATTCATAATTATTCGATCATCCCGATGCGCATCCAGCAGGACGCTATTCCGGGCCGTGAGATCCCGATGTGGTTCACTCCGATCGAGACGCTTGAGACCTTCGTGGTCTGCGGCCAGCTCTGCGGCGAAGGCCATGCCAACATGGTTGGCAGCATGGAAGTCGTGGCTGCCGATGAATACGATTCATGGTTCAAGGGCCAAAGCGAAGCCGCTCTTAAGGCGAATAAGAAGTAGTCCCGTACTTCAGTCTGTTCTTCCTGCCCATGAGTAGAAACGGAGCAGGCTTTTGCGTGCCGAGCATTGCGTATTTCGCGACGCACCAACTGTCGCTTGTTAGCGAGCTCATCCATGCCTCCACCAACTCCGCTTCCAGCGCCCCTTCCGGATGGCCAGGATAGCAAACCACGGAGAGAATTCCTCCGGGTTTCAATAAATCGGTGGCGACAGCCATGGCCGTGAGGGTTTCTTCCGTCTGCGTCGTGAAACGATGATCGTCCCCCGGCAGGTAGCCGAGATTGAACATGATCGCCGCCACCGAACCGTGCTCCGCGTGCTCCGCCATTTCCGCATGGCTGAGTTGATGGAATTCCACGCGGTCGCCAAAATTAGCGGCGATCACCGCCGCCTTTGCCGAGCGGATGGCCTGCTCCTGAATATCGAAAGCCATTACCCTGCCATTCAAGCCCACGCATTCCGCTAGGAACACCGTGTCATGGCCATTTCCTGCAGTGCCGTCGATGACGGTGTCGCCTTCTTGAATCGAATTCCGAAGGAGAATCTGCGCAAGCTGGGTCGGGCGGGGAGGAGTCATTTAAGAAAAGTAATTCATACTTCATTGAATACCAATGTGCTTTATAGCTTAGGCTATTTTCCAAACGCTCGAGATTATGATTGAAAAAACAGTTATTTTTTGAACTGACAAAAATTGCTAGGCGTGCATAATTGCCCACGTCGCAAGACAGAGCGGTTCGGCTGAAACGCCCCGGGTTAATGGGTTTTTCCCGGTGGAGAATCAGTCGGGCCGCTCCTTATTTGTCTCAAATGGGCACCCATGACGGGTTGGGACGCCCGACTAATTATCGGTGCAGGTTGATAGGTTGGTTTTCTAAAATTTCGACCTCATAGCCGTCGGGATCGGTGACAAACGCCATTTTGCGGGCTCCCGAGGCGAATTTTTCGCGCCAGCTGGATGGCCAGATTTCGAGGCCGGATTGTTCGAGTTGGTTGCAGTATTCGATGATGTCGGGCACGCCGAGCGCGGTGTGCATCAGGTCGTCGGGGCAGGTGGCCTTGTAGTCTGTCGACCAAGTCAGTTCCAGAAACACCGAATTGCCGGGTAGTTCGAGAAAGGCGAGTTGGTTGCCCTGTGGGGAGGTTTTTCGTTCTTTTTCGACGTAGCCGAGTTTTTGGTAAAAGGCGATGGAGTCGTCCAGATTTTGAACGCGGATGCGGGTGTGAAGGAAACGGATCATGACAGGCGGATGGTGGCGCAAACTGAGGCTTTTGCCAAACCACGAATCTGCGGGGCCGGTGCATCAAATTCAGGCGGTGATTTTTCAACCGCAGGAAGGCGCAAAAATACGTAAAATGAAAAAACCAGAGGTCGGTGATTCCCTGTTTGGTGCAAACTACTACGCATCGCCAATCGAAATGACCCTCCGGTGTGCGGATTTAAATACCCAATCGAAATTTTGCGCCCGTTTTGCGACTTTTTGCGGCTAAGAAAATTGAGATGCGTCGGCCTTGGGGTGAATGATCGGTTGCAATGAGCTCCGAAAGATGCTTGGCTAGAGTTGCTATGAAAACAATTGTTGTCGCAGTGGATTTCTCAAATGCCACGCCCGGCGTGCTTGATATGGCCAGCAGCTTGGCCAAGGCGTTTGGTGCGCAGTTGCGTTTGTTTCACGTGGTGGAGCCAGAACCCAGCTACACGGCCTACGGTTTCACTCCCGATGAGTTCCCGGCCCTGCATGCGTATCAGGAGGAAGCAAAACGCCGAGCCGGCGACAAACTCGAGGCTCTCTTGGAAAACGTGAAACCCGAGTTGCCGAGCGCCACCTCGCAGATCGCAGAAGGAAGCCCGCTTCACGCATTGCTCGATTACGTGAAAGAGTGCGGTGCGGATTTTGTGGTTTTAGGTTCGCACGGCCATGGAGCCATCGCTGCCTTGCTGCTTGGCAGCGTGGCCGAAGGCATGGTTCGTAAGGCCACCGTTCCCACATTGATCGTGCCTGCTACGGCGGAAAAAGATTAACGCTTCGAGGGGACGCGGTCGCAAAAAAATCCCTCACAGGAGCAAGTCCAGTGAGGGTAGGGTGGTTTGGTGTTCGGGTATCCGCCGTCGCCGCAATTTTCAGAAATGGATCGCGTGGCCTTCCGCCGCGAGGGTGGCCTCGTGGATCACCTCTGACATCGTCGGGTGAGCGTGGATGGTTGCGTGGATTTCCTCTGCGGTGAGTTCTTGATCAAGGGCGAGCCCCATCTCGGCGATGAGTTCGGTGGCGTTTTCACCGATGATGTGCGCGCCGAGCAATTCACCGTGTTTTTTGCCATAAAGCAATTTGGCGAATCCTTCGGGTTCGCCGGAAGCGATGGCCTTGCCGATGGCGACAAACGGGATTTTGCCGACCTTATATTCGATGCCGGCTTCCTTGAGTGCGCGCTCGGTTTTTCCGACCGATGCAACTTGCGGATGGCAATAGGTGCAGCCCGGGAAATTCGTCACCTTGCGTGGCTTGTGGCCGGGAACATAGAGGCCCTCGACCGCTTGCACGGCTTCAAACGATGCGGTGTGCGCCAACCATGGCGGGCCCGTGATGTCGCCTGCGGCATACACGCCGGGAATCGAGGTCTCATAACGATCGCCGACATTGATGAAACCGCGCTCCGAGAGAGCGGGTTGGACGCCGCCGGGAAGCACCGGCTGGATGCCGATGGCCACCAAGCAGACTTCCGCGCGGATGGTGCCGTTTTCTTTCGGTCCCTCGAGCGTTAGTTCGACGTGTGAGCCATGGTCCTTCATGGCGGTGATCTTCGTATTGGTGAGGCAACGGATGCCTTGTTTGATGAGCGATTTTTCGAGGGCATCGCCCACTTCATCGTCCTCGACCGGCAAGACGCGCGGAAGCATCTCGACCAGCGTCACCTTGGTGCCGAAGGCATTGTAGATGTAGGCGAACTCGACGCCGATCGCGCCTGCGCCAATGATGATCATTTCCTTGGGCTGCTGCGGTAAAGTCATCGCCTCTTTCGAGCCGATCACCGATTTGCCATTGTAGGGAAGGGGAGGGAGCCCGCGGGACACGCAGCCGGTGGCGATGAGGATATCTTTGGTTTCGAGGACTTGGGTGGTGCCGTCAGCGGCCTTGACGCCGACTTTTCCGGTGCCTTCGATCGAACCGAAACCACGGATGTAATCGACCTTGTTCTTTTTGAACAAAAACTCGATGCCGCCAGCGAGGCGCTCCGAAACCTTACGCGAGCGACCGATCACTGCCGACCAATCGTAGGTCAGCCCGTCGATTTTCAAGCCGAACTCGGCGGCTTTGTGAGTGAGCGTGTGATAAAGCTCGGCGTTTTTCAGCAAGGCCTTGGTGGGGATGCATCCCCAGTTGAGGCAGGTTCCCCCGGCGCGGTCGGCTTCGACACAGGCGACGGATTTTCCGAGTTGAGCGGCGCGGATAGCGGCGACGTAGCCGGCTGGGCCGCCACCAATGACAATGAGATCGTAGGCCATGATATTGAAAGTGCTGGTTAGCGCGGGGAAACTGCCGTCCCCCTGCCAGATTGTCAAAGATGGAAAGACGCGAAATCCGATCTTGGCTGGGCAGTCGTTAAAGCTGCGCTCGTGGCCGATCAATTTGACTGAAGGAACCACCACCGCCCGCCGCCATTTCATCGGTAGGTCATCCCATTTCCCGGCGCTTCAGGATATCTGAGACGATCTGACCGGACGCGACCTGGTTATGACTGGTCCAGATGGAAGCGGAGGAAATGCACGCGGCAACTGGGAAATATCGCGAACGTATCGCGCGCCACGGATGGCAAAACCGCCGACAACAATATATCGGGTTCCTGAGTCATTCAGGTTCCGGCAGAGATTGGCGAGATCCTGCGGAGTTGGAGCGCGGGAGACTAGCTCATGCTGCGGAAATAGGAAGCTTTGAAAATCGGGGTCGCCAACCCCATTCCCCTTCCCAGACCGGCTCTCCAGTGTATTCCCCGTTTTAGGTGAAAAGCAAATTCCTAGCATTCATTGACGCTGCCGTTTCCATCCACGTCGACCTGAACGCTGGTATTGTCCTGCGAGGCGATGATGTGCAGCGACGAGTATTCGAAATTCTGAACCGAGCCCGTCGTGATGCCGATCGGGATCTTGTAGGATGTGCCGAAACGACGTGTGTCATACACCTCCGTCGCGCTGGCGAGCACCGTGCCGGGAGCGATCCCCCATCCCGCGCGTGTCACGGCGATGGCCGCGGTGCAGCCGATGCGGTCACGACCGTCAAAAAACAGCGTCGAGGCCGCGCGGGGCAGCGAGACGTTGTTGTTCAGGTTGACCGTCGCGCCTGCCGGGAAAATGTCGGATGGATAGCCGGGAGCCACGCCGTTGGAGAGATTGCCATCACCCCAGATCTGGGTGGTCGACTGGACGGGAGCATTGAGATCCGCCTCGTAACCGTCCTCCCATTGGTCGTAGCGCACCACGGTTCCGCCGGTTGGAACGACCATCGAAATGATCGTCTTCATCGAGTTGCCCACCGGAGTGCCGGTCACATCGATCGCCTTGAGAGAGGTCTGGAAATCGGCTTCTGGAAACGGGATGAAAAAGGTTTGGACATTCAGAGCTGCCAGCGCGGATGAGGAAATTCCCACGAGCAGCAAGAATGCTTGAGAACAGGCCTTCAGACGTGAAGACGAGGTTCGTGGGCGCAGGAATGGCCACCGATCAAGGGATGAAAAAGAGGTCATGGAAGGGGTGAACAGGGATTCTCAGGGGCAGACGGCTGGCAGGATAACGACGCGCTGGGGTGCCGTGGGGATCGGCGGGCCATTTCGCGGACGGGGATCCGGTGGGATGGCGAGGTCTTGGGGGTCGTTTTTGTGGGGACAAAAACTGGGCGGATCTTTTTGAAATTTTATAGATTGTCAATAAAAGTTTAATAAATGCTTAAGGTATTTGTTCCGCTTTCTTGCACCCCGGGTGAACATCTAGCCTCGGACCGCTTGTGAGCGGCCAGGCCACAGGGTCGGATCCGCCACACGATCCGGAAGAGATGAAGGTCATCTCCCTCACTCTTGAGCGAAATTGAAAAGGCGTCCGGAAGTGATTCCGGACGCCCTGGTGATTCAATCCACTTTGCTCGTGCCACAGGGGCTGGCGATGCGTTCAACGCCGACGGCGGAGGAAAACGGCGAACACGCCCAACCCACCCAGCAGGGTGGTGGAGGGCTCCGGCACAACGTTGAAACGCAAAGTGCCGGAATCAGACACGAACCCGTCGGTGGCATGGGTGCCGGAAACCGTGATGCCGATCTCCCAGAGCCCAGCCTTGGTGAAAGCGAGATTGTAGTGGTCATGCAACCCGGCTGCTTGCGAGAGCACGTCGGCGCCCGGATCCGCCGTCGACATGGCGAGGTTCGACACCGCGCCAAAGCCATCGGTCTGCCAAACGGCGAAGTCTCCACTGCCACCCGGAGCGTTTACGAAGTTCAGGGTGAAGGTGATGTTGCCGATCCAGTCACCCGGATCAAGTTCCTCAGTGGCCCAGCCGAGGAAGGGCGCACCAATGGCATCTGCACTGTAAGCTGATGCAGGAAGCAGCCAGATCGATTGGCCCGAGACTGCGCCAAGGAACGGAACTGCCGAACCAAGCACAATCTCTGCGGCGGCAGGTACCGTGATGTCGATCTCGTCCGGCTCATATTCGCCATCAACGACCGGCGCACCATCGACGGTGGCCGGATCCCCAGCCTCACCAAGGTGAGCGTGTAAGAATAAAACGCCGGGACCTTCATAGGCAACTCCGATGTCGCCATGGCCACCAGTGTAGGAGAGCGCGGCGTGGGCGGAGGGAATCAAGACAGTGGCAAGCGCCATGGGCGCGAGACGATTGAGTATGGATGCTTTCATGTTGTTCAGAGGGAAACGATCTGGGGAGGATCTACTACTGCAATCCGATTGCAAGTTCTTTATTGCATCTAGATTGCTTTTGTATTTTTTATACACTATCGTCCCACAGGAAGGCATAGCTGGGAGAGAAAAAGCGGGCTGGTGTTGAGTTGAAATCCCTGCCACTCGGTAGGGTGAAATGAACAAAAAAACACCAA
>CAYRLT010000630.1:0-8360 GCA_964425095.1 uncultured Luteolibacter sp. | reverse complement strand
ACGTGCCCAGCCTGCGGCGGCCGACGTTTCAACCGTGAAACGCTGGAAGTGACTTACAAGGGCAAGTCGATCGCGGAGATTCTCGCGCTTCAGGTCAGCGAAGCGCTGGTGTTTTTCCGCCCGATTCCGAAACTCCGCAACATCCTGGCGATTTTGGAGGAGCTCGGGCTTGGTTACCTTAAACTCGGCCAGGCGGCTAACACTTTATCCGGCGGAGAAGCCCAGCGCCTCAAGCTGGCTGTGGAGCTTGCCCGCCCGCAGGCACCGCACACACTCTATCTGTTTGACGAGCCGACGACCGGCCTGCACTTCGGTGATGTCGAGCGATTGTTAGCCGCCTTTGTTCGCCTGCGCGATGCCGGCCATAGCGTGCTCGTGGTTGAACACCATTTGGACGTGATCGCCGCATCTGACTGGGTGATCGAGCTTGGCCCGGGCGGCGGAAAACATGGTGGAAAATTGGTGGCGGAAGGACCGCCGGGAGTGATTTGTGAGAATCTGGATTCGCCTACAGGGCGGGCGTTGGGCGGGAGGCACCACACTCCTGTGGTGCGGGAGAATGTGAGGCCATTGTGAAGCGCGTAGCTCTTTACCAATGACTCACCATTCTCATCCACGACATGAGTGTCGTGGCTCCTTATGCCTTCAGTTCATTCGCAGAATGTAGCGGCGTGTCTGTGACCGACGCTAATTTGCCGTGAGGCTGGGGCGATTAAGGAAATGGCAGGAGATATGCACCTGGGATTCCGGTATCCAAGGTGGCGAGTTCAAAGCTGTGGGCCTGCGCCAGCGTGAGCAAATGGGCATCAGTGGTTTGCGATGCGGCAGCACACCAAGCAGGGAAACCTGCGGAAGAGGAACGATCATCAGCCAGGAAGGTATTTCATGGGAATTCCGCCAGCATTTGACGCACCGTTTCAGTGCTTAGGTTGGAACTTCCGGACAGTGGAGCGAAAATCTCCGCGCCGGTGATGTCGCAGCGGATTTTGCCGACCGGAGCGGCCTCGACGGCATCAGTAGCCCGGCGGCGCAAATATTCGGATAAGCTCAAGCGTTGCTGCTTTGCCCTTTTGCGGATGCGCTGCGCCTCATCCTCACTCACTTTGAAAGAGATGGTGATCATGGGTATTACCGGTATTACAGGCTAGACGGCAAGGCAAGAAGAATTCCCGCTTTCTGTCGAATCCATCACCGCAACCGTTGCATTTGCAGAATGTAGCGGCGTGTCTGTGACCGCCGCTAACTGGCCTTGAGGCTGGGTGGTGCAAGAAAAGAGGATGAAGAAGCTTCGCGCGGTTCATGGGCTACGACACTCATAGAGTGACGCTACAAGCCGCTCATTTGCGTGCTCCTCACCGACGGTGGGGGCGGATGGAGGATTTCTTCTTGGTGGCGGGGACGTCCGCCTTGCGGGAGCCGCCCTTGCCTTTTTCCTGAACCGGCGGGATCTCATCCACGCCGGGCAACACGCCATCGCCATCGGCGAAATCACGGGCTTTAGGGGAAACCTTGTAACGGCCGTCCATATCGGCCTGGACGTCGTTGAGAGTGCGGTCGCTGTTGACGATGGAGGGCTGGATGAAAACCATCAACTCGCTGCGATCATTGGTATCCTTGGTGTTCGAAAACAGCCTGCCGAGGTAAGGGATGTCGCTGAGGATCGGAATGCCGCTCTTTTCCTGGCCATTCCTGTTCACAATCAAGCCGCCGAGGACGATCGTGTTGTTGTTTGGAACCGTGGCGGTGGTGAGGATTTCGCGGGTGGAAATCCGCGGGACCGTGAGGTCCTCGCCACCGGCACCGCCCTGAATCGTTTGCGTGCCATTCTGCTCATCATTGAGCAGGGCGATTTGCATGGTGATTTCGTTGTCCGAGTTCACCAGCGGGATCACTTCGAGCTTCAGGACCACATCCTGATATTGGATTTGAGTGCTGACGCTGCCGTTGACTCCGCCACCACCGTAAGAGTTACTGCCGGTGGGAATGGCGATTCGCTCACCACTGGAAATCACGCCTTTTTGGTTATTGGAAGTGAAGATGCTCGGACGGGAGAGCACCGTGAAGTCGGACTTCGACTGGAGTGCTTTCAAAAAGATGCTGAGATCACCGATTTGTCCGTAAGCCTTCAAACCACCTGCTGCCGTGAGAGTGCCGGGATCAAAAGGTGTGCCTTGAGCAGCTCTGCCGGGCTTAGATTCATCTACATCTGTTGTATCCTCATCATCAACAATTGCTGGAATTGCCTCGATATACTTAAGAAGGGGCAGAACGGGACCAAATCCACCACCGGCCCGTCCCGCGATATCGCCGCTTCTTACCAGATAGTCTAGGCCGGTTTCTTTGCTCTTTCCGAGCGTCAACTGGCCGATAACCGTGGAGATCATGACTTGATCCGGTTTGACATCGATTTGGTCGAGCAAGCGTTCGATGATTTCGAGGGCGGAGGGCGGGCCTTGGGCGACGACGGAGTTGGTGATGTTGTCGGCGACGAGTAGGGTGCGGCCGACAAGTAAGGACTCGGGAGCGGAGCTAACCGAAGGATCGCTGAGGCCGCCACCGCTGCCACCACCACCGCCGCCGAAGCCACCGCTGGAACCGCCTGATCCGCCACTGGAACCGCCGAAGCCGGAGGATGAGTTTCCGCCAAAGCCGCTCGATGCGCTGCGGCCACCGCTGCCGGTTTGCCGGGCGCTGGATTGTTGCGTGCGCGGGGCGGTTTGGCCGCCGCCAGCACCGCCTGCGCCACCGGCGCTGGCGCCACCTTCACCGGTGCCGGTGAAGGCGCGGGTGAGCGCATTTCCGGCGATGGGAAGAAACTCGGAAACGGTGAGGAAACGGAGTTTGCGGCGCAGGAAGGTTTTATCACTGGTCGGGACATCGAACTCGCGGACGAGATTCTCGACGAAGACCAAATCGACTGGCCGGCCCATGGCGAAGATGCGATTGGTGCGGGGTTCCGGGATGATTTGGACCGGGGTATCCTCGCCTGAAGAGGTGCCCTCGCCACCTTGGCCGGCGGCGGGTGCGACGCCAGGAGGCGTGCCGGGAATCGCCGCCCGCTGGACGCCGGCGGTTTTTTCCGCGCCTTGCTGGGCGGTGAGCAACTCGGTGAGGACGGTGGCGATTTCGGTGACGTCGGCGTATTGGACTTTGATGAAACGGGTGGCTTGCACGGAGCCGGGCACGTCGATGGTTTTCTGGAGTTCTATCAGGCTCTTGATGAGTGAGGCTTTCTCGGTGATGACCACGGCGGAGGCATTCGCGACGGAGGAAATGGAGCCGTAAGCACCGAATTGGCCGATGATTTGGGTGAAGATGTTCACCGCTTGGTCGGGCTTGATGTAGCTGAGGGCCATGACGTAGGTGATGACGACGTCGGTGTCCGGCAAGGTGGAGTTTTCGTTGTAAACATCCACGCTTACGTTCGTCGGGCGCGGGCCGCCGGTGGCGAGGGTGAGGATGTCGAGATTTGAATCCTGTGGGTGTTGGCTGAAAACGAACCCTTCGAGCACGGCGGCTTTGCGGAGTAATTCCGCAGCCTCGGCGTAGGTGAGCGGATCTTGCGCGCTGGCTTCCTGAACGAAGGAAAACTCGGCGGCGGCAGCACCGGTGGTGACGATGATCCGGCGGCCGGTGTAGCGGCGGTAAAGGCCGGCAAGGGCGTCTCCGGTGAGTTTTTTCTCGATGATGTCCTCGACGATTTTGGTATTCCTAAGGTCGGCTCCCGGGGCGGGGGCGGCATCTTTAACGGTGGGGCGTCCTGCGGCGGGGACTGGAACCGCTCCCGGAATGAGAACTCCGGGAGGAGCTTCGGGGGTGGGTTGCTGCGCAGCGACGGGCAGCCACGCGAGGAAGAACAAGATGAGGGAACGATGGAATGTCATGGAGAGAGCGATATTGGATGGCCGGCCTAGCGCAGAGGGCGATGGTCACGACGTAGGGTTGATGATGATGGCGGGCCGGGGCGGACTGGCTGTGAGGGAGCAACTGGTGGAACGACGCGCGGACGCGGTTGGCGCGTGGGCTCTTGGCCGGGCTGGCCCACGGGGGCGGCTCCGTGAGCGACGCCCGGAAGAAGCGGTTGTGGGACCTTGGGGACGGCTGGAGCGGGCGGGGCTGCGATCGTTAGGAGTTTTTCGTCGAAGGCGATATTGCCCGAGACCGAACCGGAGCTCATGCGGACCACGGTGCCGAGGGGATCGCCGGGTTTGCGGGTGACGCTGAGAATTTTAAAACCCTCACTCGGTCGGTCGGACTCGACGATGAGGCGCTTGGTTGGGTTTTTCTTGTTGAGCATGGTGACGCGGTAGCCACCAGTGACCGGGGAAACGCCAAGCAGCGCGTAATCTTCCAGCGGGTCGACCGCCGGGCCAGCGGCCTCAACCACCGGCTTGGAGGTGAAGGGCGAGTCCGTCCAGAGGCGGGTGTATTTGGATTTGGGTGCCTTTTTCGGTAAATCCGCCACGGCCCAGCCGGTGAGGGCGAGGATGACAAATAGGATGTGGGGCGCGGATTTCATGGGATTGGGGAGATAGGAGATTTCAGGTGGTCGGGATGGGCACGAACCATTGTTCGATGGTGGCAGTGCAGTCGATTTTCGTATCGTCCTCTTTATTAGGGGAGATGCGGATGCTGGATGCGATGCGAAATTGCTCGGGAATATTGAGGCGGTCGAACCATTCGTAGAGGTCTTTCTCATCGCCATTGACGGTGAGCTGGATTTTGGCGCGATGGTAATGCAGGCCTGTGGTATCGGTTTGGAGAGGTTTTTGGGTCTTGATGGTGAGGCCGGCGGTTCTGGCCTCGCGCTCGCAGAGTTGTTGGAGCTGAGTTTGGATGTCCTGATTGGCAGCGGGCTCGGGCTCGTGTTGGGCGAGCCATTCCATTTCATCCATGACTTGCTCACGGCTGGCACGGAACATCTCCGCAGTTTTGAGTTTCTGCCGGGCTTGGTCGCGCTGCAACTCGACTTCGAGCCGCTTGCTTTTGAACAACCCGATCGCGAGAATATTGAGTATGAGAAACCCTGCGGCGGCGAAGAAGATCAGGAGTTTTTTTTCCCGGGATGACATGGATGGCGATTTGAAATTTCAGAGGTCGGCATTGATTAAACGCCATTTGGACAAAGATTTGTCGGTCAAGGTTGGGATTCGACGGTTGGAACTTCGCCGCTGAAGACAAATTCCCAGCCGCGGGTGGATTGCGTGGGCTCGGGAGTTTGCCAAGTGAATTTGGCGAGGTCGCCGTTTTTCGAAAGCCTCAGGCTGAAGGTGTTAACCGCTTGGAGTTGAGGCGCCTCACCCATGAGCTTGATCTCCGTGGGGCTGATATCGGCGGTTTTGAGGCGCAGCCCGCTATTCGGTGGAATGCAGGCGGCGATACGGCTGAGGATGTCCACTGGCGAATTGTTGAGGTCGACAGCAAAGGCGAGTTCGTCCCATTTCGCAATGTGCTGGGCGTAGGCCTCGCCTTCGGGGGCGGCCTGCTCCGCTTGGACGAGCAAGGCTTTGGTTTCCGACGACGCTTTCCACAAACCATAGCCGAACCAGCCGATGACACCGACGTAAATGAGGCAAACAGCCGCGACGCCGAGGATTGTGTTCCGGCGGTGGAGCGCGGCGCGGCGGGCGGCGCGCACATCGGCCGGCAGGAGCTTGCTGAGGGGATCGGGCAGCACAGGCGCGGGGCGCGGCACGACATCAACCGCCACTTTGAATGCGGAGCGCAAGGCGGCCGGATTCAACGATTCGTTGGAACTCCAAATGACGACGCGGGCTGGCTCGACGTCCAAGCCCTGCATGGCGAGCTGGATGAGCGAAAGCCGGATTTCACGGGCCAACGATTCGTCCGGCTGCGCCGCATCCACCGCCGTGGCTTGGCAATAAACGAGTTTGCCTTGGTGAAAAACCCCGAACACCCAGCGGCCGATTTCCTTCCAGACCGCGAGGGCATCGCCCGTGATCGGGAAGGCACGAGCGGAGAGATCGAAACTTTTCGGCCCGCGCGGTGGCAGGTCGCCCTCGCCGGGGGCACGCAGGAAGATGGAGAGCAGTGCGGTGTTTTGGGCCTCGCGGGCGACCACGAAAACATCGGTGAGTTGGCCGGCCAATGGGTCCGGGCGGAGCCCAAGGCGCTCGGCGTGCAGCGCGGCAAGATCCGGGAAAAGCGCGGCGTCGTCACTGGTGACCCGCAGCGGCACGGCCGTGACGGATTTCACGGGAAACAACATCGTCAGATCACCCGAGGGGATTTCCGCCAGATCGGCGGCCTGCGGGATTTCCGTGGCGGCATGCAGAGCATACGCGCCACCGCCCTGGCTGGCCCAGATTTCCCACCCGGATTCGCCGGGGACGATAAGGACATGGTCGGTGGATTTGCTCACGGAATGATTTCTTCGGTGCGTTCGAGGAGAGCCGGTTTGCCGGCGCGATTGCGGACAATGACGGTGATTTTGCGTTTGGCTCCCTCGGCCTGGCCAATGCTTTCGATGCGGGTGGTCGAATCGTTCACAGTGAAACGCTTGGCGAGGTCCGGCCGACCATTCACATCGATCCCTAAAAGATCAAGCGCGGCGGCGGGATTTTGAAAAGGAACGTCGTCCAAGGTATCGCGCATTCCATCGATGCCGCGGACCGTTTCCGTAATGATGTCGGCTTGCTCGGCCGGGCATTCGGCGGCGGCGGCGATCAACTCGGGGGACGCTTCGTTGAGATCCAAGCCCCCGCCACTCCAAATAGTGAACCAGTCGCGCCAATCCGGCCGCACGGCTTCGATGAGATCCATGCCGCGCACCAAGCGGACTTCGCTGAGGTCGTAAAACGGCCGGTTGAATGGTTGGTTGATGCGCCCGGCCTTTTCGTAATCTTTCTTTTCCGCGCCATTGAGCGACACGTTGTCATCGGCATCCACCCAGTCGCCAAGAGCGTCCACCACTTCCTGCGACTGTTCGATATCGAGGCCCCAATCCGCGAATATCGAGCTCAACAAAGCCTTGTCATTCTGCAGCAGAATCCAGTTGATGTTGAAACGCCCGCCCTCGGAAACCACCCGCACCTCAAACCCTTCACCGGAGTCGACACCCATTTTTCGGAGCAACGGATCCGAGCGTTTCACCACGGGATTGGATCCAACGGCGATGCCCATTTCGGCGACCTGACGGGCGCGCGAGCCGTGGACTTTGGCGGTGGCGAGTTCCAGATCGAAGGAAATCACGCGCAACGCCGTCATGCAGGCCATCGCAAGAATCGCAATCAGCCAAAGCACCGCCATGAGGGCGACGCCTCGGCGGGTTCGATGGATGCTGGGAACGTTGGATCGCATGGGTTTGCGGAGCATCAAGGTTGCCCACCAGGCGGGACGCCGCCGGGAGTTGGGACTTGGATGCTTGGAGGTTGGATGGGAATGCCAGGTTGGCCAGGTTGGCCGCCTGCTGCTGGATTAACACCTTGCCCGATCTGGCGCATGACGACCTCTGGATTTTGTTTGGGCGGCAGCCAGAAAACATGGCGGATTTCCTCACCTTTCGCACCGATCGCCATCGTCAGCTCGATTTGCAACGGTAGCCGGCCCTTCACGTCCCAATCATATTGCCATTCCATCGTCCGCGCATCCAGCAAGCGCCATTCAAAATACGCCACATCCTCGAGCAATACAATCTCCGCGAAAGGCTCCTTCGACAAGGCGCTGCTGCCAAACGTGGACTCGGAGTCCTCTAGAATTTCGTTTTCATAATAGCGAAGCACGATGTCGAGAAACCCGCTGCGCTTCTTCACGGTGGAAAGTTGCACCGCCTTGGCAATCCGCTCCTGCCCGCCCCATGTGAAACTCATCGGCACATTCTGAAGTGTCAGATCGGACAAATAATGAGCTCCCGCGTCCTCCACCTTCAAATCAAAACGCGTATTCCCCGGCAACGCGGAAAACCTTTGGCCGAGCAGCTCAAAGAACGCCTGATTCTCCATTTCTTCGTTCTGGGTCTGCACAATCGTGTTTCCCAAGGCCAACGAAGTCCGCGCCACTCCGAACACCATGCCCACGATAATCGTCAGCAATAACATCGAAATCACCAGCTCCAACAACGTGAAACCGGTCGGTCGGTATGTATTGTGCGGGGCTTTCATGGTTGGTACATGCGGCCATAGCGCCAGGTTTCCACACTGCGGTCCTGCCAAGCCCCGTTGGCATACCAGCGGGCTTGGACTTCGATGCGGAACATTTCCTGCAGGATCTGCCCCTCTTCGTTTTCCATGTCCTCGATCGGGGTGATGGTGGTGAGAAGTTCGATGCCGGTTTTGCCAACTTGCGATTCGGTTTTCCCCTCTTCCAAGACCGGCAGCGAGAGCGTTTCATCGAGAGCGCTG
>CAYRLT010000629.1:0-1530 GCA_964425095.1 uncultured Luteolibacter sp. | reverse complement strand
CCCAGTTTCGTCAGTCGGTCGGTCAGCGCGGCAAGTTCATCGAGGTTTGCACCCTTGGCCACAACCGGCAACCCCTTTTCTTTGGCAAAGGGGGCCAGCACATCGAAGTTGGCGCCGGTCACACAATAGAGAATCGGCTTGCGTTCCGCGCAGGCGCTCACGGCGCTGGTGAGTGCGTTCATCTCCTCGCAGATCAGTATGATGCCGGCGTCCGTCTCCGCCTTCACTTTACCGGCCAATGCGGCAAAAGCCCCAGGATTACCGCCGGCATATTTGATCGCCACCAGTTCCGGACGCAAGTCCATGCCGACCCTTTCATACCGGAACCGCTTGAAGTTCTGCAGGCGGCGGGAAATTTCCGTTTCGGCCATGGTGTCGGTCACGAGGATCGCGACTCCCGGTGGATTCTCGAGGCGCTTCTCATGACGGAAGAGGACGGTTTCACCGCCTATCTTGAGCGGTTTGTCGCCGGTCACGATGCTGATCGGTCGGATGGGCGGCGCCGAGGCCTCTTCCAGCTTGGCCTTCGCTTCTTCCGAGACAAACGGACAGGAAGCCAGTTCCGCCTTACCCGCCGCCAGGCCCATGGCAAAGGCCAGGCAGGTAGGCACGCCGCACTTGCCGCAGTTTGTCTTGGGCAGATGCTTGAAAATTTCTATGCCGGTGAGTGCCATCTATTTCTCTCCTTCAGGTTACATTAAGGGATCCATGGTTATGGCCGGATGGTTTTTCTCGGTCAGGAACGGCAGTATCTCCTCCTCGGTCGTGCCGATCGTTTCGTCGGCAATGCGGTCCAGGAGGTCGGGGATGCCCATCTCGCGAGCCCGTTCGTTGAAGCGAACGCCGATCTCCTGTTTCAGGGAGGTGGGCATCCATACCAAGCGCTTGATGCCACCTTCGGCAAGCAGGAACTTCCGCTGGGCGACATTGTACTTGGAGTGTCCCACAAAGCCCGGCGTGGTGATGCCGCCGCCGATGGTGCCCGCGAGCGTCGTGAATTTCATGCCGCAGGGCGTCATACCGCCGAAATCGCGATTGACCGTCATGATGCCGTTGCAGATGGGCAGGATGGCGGCGATGCACTCCATGCATCCGCAGGTGGTCATCGGGTCGTTGATGATGCTGTAGAAGTTGTAATGATCCACCTTGCCGCGGGAGGCCTTGAAGACGAAATCGTTGACGCCTTTCCACTGTCCCAGTTTGGCATCGAGGGTCTCTCCCTTGGGCACCGGCTGATTGGGGCCGGTGGGGTTGATTTCGTTCGATGCCTTGCAGTCCATCCAGTTATAGGAGCCGCAGAGTCCGGTCCGCTCCGGGGAGACGACGCACACATGGCTGGGGGCGAACGACTGGCAGAGCAGGCAGGAATAGTAGATGTCGGTGGTCTCGTCGGTCATCCCTTCGATGCGGGCATCCCGCACGGCGTAGACCGCCTTGGCCTTGGCCAGCATCTCATTGACATCCTTTTCATTGCTGTACACCTTCACCTGGAGCTTATCGAAGATACGTCCGAAGTCCTGGTGCAGCTTG
>CAYRLT010000628.1:0-7475 GCA_964425095.1 uncultured Luteolibacter sp. | reverse complement strand
AAATACCCGCGCTGAGGTGGTCAGTAGCGGCTTCTCCCCGTGACAATTGCTTTGCGTATCTGGCCATGCGGGAAGCTTCCCTCCCTGCGGCCAACTGGTAAATCAAAAAATCTCTTAAGTGGCCAGTATTGGGCGGACCGGGCCGGATCCGCCCTACCGGATCAGGCGATTGGTCCGCGGTCGACGTCGATGCGGAATGGGCGGCCGCGCAGACGGGCGTTGCGGGTGCGGTCCATGACTTGGCTGACGAGTTCCGCGGGGATATCGACGAGTGAGTGTTTTGGAAACAAGGTGATGCGTCCGAGGCAACCGTCTGGCAGGCCGGCTTCGCGGTAGAGCATGCCGACGATTTCCTTGGCCATGACACCGTGGGTTTTGCCGAGCGAGAGAAACATGCGGGTCATGCCTTGTTCTTGTGGGATCGGGCCACGTTCGAAGCGGTTATCATCGCGTGGACCACGTTCTTCACGTTGTGGTCCGCGTTCATCGCGTTGCGGGCGTTGTTCGGTGCGTTGCGGGCGCTCGCGACGTTCGGGTTCGCGGTCTTCTTCGATGAGCGAGCCTTCGCGGCCGCTGGCTTCACGGAGCAAGGTGACGAGCGCGCCGGCGATGTCGGTGGGCGTGTGACCTTGTTCTAACAGACGGTCGATATTGTCCTGATAGGCATCGAATTTCCCGGCTTCGAGGCGTTCTTTGAGATTGTCGAAAATGAGGTCGGCGCGCCGGCCTTCGACTTGTTCGACGGATGGGATGCGCTCGCGGCGGATGACCGAGCGAGTGAAGCGTTCGACCGATTGCAGGCGATAGATGTCCCGGCCATAGACGAATGTCACGGCGCGGCCCGAGCGGCCGGCACGGCCGGTGCGGCCGATGCGGTGGACGTAGTCCTCGGGGTCGGTGGGGAGGTCGTAGTTGAAGACGATATCGATTTCATCGATGTCGAGGCCGCGAGCGGCCACGTCGGTGGCGACGAGTAATTCGACGGAGCCTTCGCGGAAGCGTTTCAGCACGCGTTCGCGCATTTGCTGGGTCATATCGCCGTGGAGGCGGTCGGCGGCGTATCCGCGGTTGACGAGATCCTCGGTGCATTCATCGACCGAGCGTTTCGTATTGCAGAAAATGATACCGAGGCGCGGCGGGTTCATGTCGAGAATGCGGGAGAGCACTTCGACTTTCGATCGTTGGCGGACTTCGAAGTAGGATTGCTCGACCGTTGAGACGGTGCGGGCTTTTTGTTCGATTTCGACGATTTGTGGGTTTTTGCCAAAGCTTTTGATGAGGCGTGAAACGCCTTGGCTCATGGTGGCGGAGAAAAACAAGGTTTGGCGCTCGGGTGGCAGGGCGCCGAGCAGCTCGGTCATTTCATCTTTGAAACCCATGTCGAGCATGCGGTCCGCCTCATCGAGGATGGCCATTTTGATATGCGAGGGGTCGAAGCTGCCACGGCGAAGGTGATCGAGTAGGCGGCCTGGGGTTCCGACGACGACTTGAGCGCCATCGCGGAGGGCGCGGAGTTGGCGGTCCATGGGAGCGCCGCCATAGACTGGGGTGGCGTGGAGGCCGCGCATTTTTGCGCCGAGACGGTGGACTTCCTCACAGACTTGCACGGCAAGTTCGCGAGTTGGGCAAAGGATGAGAACTTGCGGGTGGAGTGCCTTGAGGTCGACTTTTGCCAGAGCGGGTAGGGCGAAAGCGGCGGTTTTTCCGGAACCGGTGGCGGAGAGGCCGACGAGGTCTTTGCCTTCGAGAGCAGGCGGAATGCTTAGGGCCTGAATAGGCGATGGCCGTTCGTAACCGAGGGTTTCGATGGCGGCGAGCAAGGTGTCGGGCAAACCGAGTTCTGAGAAAGGAGGTGTTTCCATGAGTCAATAAAAGAAGCGAAAACCGGGGTGGAGGTGTGAATTCCGCTCCGGGCGGCAAGGCAATCGCTGATTTTCAACGGAAAACAAGCACGGAAGTGAAAGAAATGGGAGAATTGCCTCAGCGTGACGGCGGGATTGCAATTGCGTATAGGATATGCAGGCTGCTGTTGTGACGGGTTATGAAGAACAAAAACGGGTGATGAATTTCTCCCTGGCCGCGGCGGTGGTGCTGTTGGGGGCGAAGGTGACGGCGGCGGTGATGACGGGATCTTCAGCGATTTATTCCGATGCGGCGGAGTCGGTTGTGCATTTTCTGGCGGTGTGTTTTGCGGTGTGGGCGTTGCGATTGGCGCACAAGCCAGCGGATGAGACCCACCATTTCGGGCATGACAAGGTGGCGTTTCTCTCGGCGGGCTTTGAAGGAGCGATGATTTCCGCGGCGGCCATGTTGATTTTTTACGAGGCAGTCCGGCAGATTGTTTTCGGGGTGAAAATCGACAATCTAGGGTTTGGGGTGGCGGTGACGGGAGGGGCTGCTGGGGTTAATTTAGTACTCGGGCTGTCGTTGTTAGCGGTCGGGAAACGACACAATTCGCCATTGTTGCGAGCGAATGGCATGCACGTTTTGACGGATGTATGGTCCAGCGTGGCGGTGCTGGTGGCGCTGGGGCTTTATTGGGCGACCGATTGGGTCTGGTGGGATCCGATCGCGGCGATGCTTGCGGCGCTCAATATTTTGCGCGTGGGGTATCGATTGATTCGCGAAAGTCTCGGCGGCTTGCTGGATGAGAGTGATCCAGTGGTGGAGCGGAAAATCCGTGATTTGCTGGACCGTGAGGTGGTGTCACGCGGGCTATCGTATCACAATCTTCGGCACCGCCATTCGGGGCGGACGCAGTGGGTGGAGTTTCACCTCGTTTTCGAGGATTCGCTCACGGTGGGTGAGGCGCACGTGGCGGCGACTGCGATAGAATCGAGTGTGGCGGAGTTATTGCATCCCGATGGGCGAGTGATTTCGCATTTGGAGCCGCGCTCAGCCGAGCACGAGGAAGAACGATGGGAAACCCGCTGAAGCGGGGATGTTGGAGCGCGTGGACTATGTGATGGATCTGTGGGATTTGCCCGAGGCCCTTAAGGAGCGGCGGAACGTGTCCGCCGATGTCCATGAATAGCCAATGAAATGAGCGAAGCGCGTTCCATTGGCCTTATCATGGGTAGGGCGAACACGTTTAGCCCCTCCATGCGAATTCTTAAAGGCATTTGAGAGGGCGATTGAATCGACTGATTTCTCAGCCGCCAATTTCGGTTCGGCCCGAGAGCGAGGCACCTTCTTCCATGGAGAATACCTTGGATTTGATGTCACCATTGATGCGGGACTTGTCTTTGAGTTCGCAGCGCTGGGAGGTGATTTTTCCTTCCACCTTGCCGTAAACTTTGACTTCTCCGGCGGTGACATCGCCCTTGATTAGGGCATTCTCGCCGATGGTCACGCGGCCTTTTTCGGAGGTGATTTCACCTTCGATTTTGCCGTCGATGATCATATCATTGGAAAAGCGGATGGAACCGATGATTTCGATTCCGCTGGAAAGAACGTTGGTCGGATTGGCCATGACGGATGAGAAAGGAACAGAGGCCTGAGGGTTTGGCAATGGCAAAGACGGGGCGGAGGGATCAAAATGATGGGGGCGGGATTTTGTGGGTGTCGATGAAAGGATATGCGAAACAGCTTGCCCGTCGTAGCTCGCGGAGCGAAGTCGGGTGTTCGCTCTGACCATGAGGGACAATGGTAGAGCTTTGCTCATTTCATTGGCTTTTCATGGGCATCGGCGGACGGATTCCGCCGCTCCTTGGGTTCATTTGCGCGATTCGCGGCGACCGCTGATCGCCGCTACTTGGGGTTTTATTCCAGGTGGATGTTGCGGAAATGGATTTCTGCACCTTCAGATTGCAGGCCGACCGAGCCGGAGACGATGTCGAGTCCGGTGGCTTGGTTGACGAGCTCGCCATTGACCTTGAGTTCTAGATTTCCGCCGGAAACTGTGATCTCATAACGGTTCCACTCGCCCGGGGCTTTTTCGGCGGCTTTGATTTTTTTGAGGCCTTTGAAATTGCCGAGTTCTTTGTGGTCTTTGACTTCTTGAATCCGATCTGCGGGGCCATCGACGCTGGCGCCGTAGAAGCCCCAGATGTCGCCGGCGTTCTCATGCTTGAGTTGTGCTTCCACGCATTTTGGCATGAAGGTTTCAGGTTCGCCGGCGATTCGGAGGAGGACACCGCTGTTTCCGGGCTCGCAGCCAGGAGCCCAGCGCCATTCGAGGCTGAGTTTGAAATCCTGATAGGATGAGTTGGTGAATAAATAGCCGGTCGGCTTGCCTTTGCAGATCAACACGCCGTCGCTCACGTTCCAGACATCTTCCTTTTTCAATCCGTCGCCCACTAACACATGGGACCAACCGTCGAGATTGGTGCCATTGAAGAGGGTGGTTTTGGTGCTGGTTTTAGCGGGGATTGTGGGTGGTTTGGAACAACCCGAGAGGATGATTCCTGCTGCGATAGTGGCCAATAAGGTGTGGATTTTCATGATTCAATTTTCTCTACGGTGAAGCTTCAGCACTTTCATCAATGGAGTTGATGAAAGCGTCTAGGGGAAAAAGCAAATGCCATGCCGATGGATTCATCGGCATGGCATTTGGTGAGGGATTTGGCAGCGAGGCTGCTAGGCGGTCAGATAAATTCGTTGATGAGTCCTTCGATCATTTCCTGGCGACCGCTGGCAACCATCGGCTCGGGATTGGCGAGCGCGTATTTTTCGAGGGCGGCGAGGGTGGTTTTGCCGGATTCGACTTCGGCACCGACTCCGCTGTCCCACGTGGCGTAGCGTTGTTTGATGAATTCGCCGATGCGGCCGTCGGCGCGGATGGCGGCGGCGGTTTTGAGGCCACGGGCGAAGGCATCCATGCCGACGACGTGTGCGTGGACGAGATCGACGGGTTCCCAGGATTCGCGGCGGCGTTTGGCATCGAAGTTGAGGCCACCGGTGGTGAAGCCGCCCATTTTCATGAGGACGAGCATCGTGTGGGTGGTTAGATAGAGATCAGTCGGGAATTGGTCGGTATCCCAGCCGACGTTCGGGGTGCCCATGTTGGCGTCGATGCTGCCGAGTGCGCCGGCTTCGAAGGCGACGGTGAGTTCGTGCTCCATCGTGTGGCCTGCCAGGGTGGCGTGGTTGGTTTCGATGTTGAGTTTGAAGTGGTCTAGCAGATCGTATTCGCGGAGGAAATTGAGGCAGGCGGCGGAGTCGGAATCGTATTGGTGGGTGGTTGGTTCCTGCGGCTTGGGTTCGATGTAGAATTGGCCTTTGAAGCCGATTTCCTTTTTATAATCCACGGCCATGTGGAGGAAGCGTGCGAGGTGGTCGAGCTCGCGCTTCATGTTGGTGTTGAGCAATGTGGTGTAGCCCTCGCGGCCACCCCAGAAGGTGTAACCTTCGCCGCCGAGACGGTGGGTGATTTCCATGGCTTTTTTCACCTGAGCTGCAGCGTAGGCATAGACTTGGGCGTTCGGGCTGGTGGCGGCACCTTGCTGATAGCGTGGATGGACGAATAAACAGGCGGTGCCCCAGAGGAGTTTTTTGCCGGTGCGTTTTTGTTCTTCTTCAAGCACATCGGCCACGGCATCAAGCGCCTTGTTTGATTCGGCGAGCGTGGCGCATTCCGGGGCGACGTCGCGGTCATGGAAGCAATAGTAATCGAGTCCGACTTTTTGCATGAAGTCGAAGAACACGCGTGCGCGGTTTTGGGCGTTGGCGATGGAGTTGGAGCCATCGTCCCATGGGTGGGCGGCGGTGCCGGCACCGAATGGATCCGCGCCGGTTCCACGCATGGTGTGCCAGTAGGCGCAGCCGAAGCGGAACCACTCGGCCATGGTCTTACCGGCGACGACTTCGCTGGCGTTGTAATGTTTGAAAGAGAGCGGGTTTTTCGAAGAGGGACCTTCGTAGTTTACGGCATCACAGGGAAACGTATTCATGGGGCTGTTGGATTAGGGCTTAGGGTTCGTGGAGAAAAGCGGATGGCGGTGTGCGATCCGTAAAAAACTTTGCGTACAATCGGCTGGTATCGCCAGCGCAAAATCCGGTAGTTTGTTGATGAAATGCGTCATTTGAAATCTGAGCCAGCCCTAAGGATCGCCGTGGTGCAATCGCCAGTGAACGTCCGCCGACTCACGCCGGGCTTCGCGCCGTTTGTCGGGATGGGTTATGATTTTTGGATTATCGATCTGTATCGTCAGGCGGATTTGCTTCTAACTAGTTTAAGGGAATGGCGGCCTAGCGCGATTGTGACCGAGTATTTGCCGGGATTAACCGAGGCATTGGTGGAACTTGGGTGTCCGGTCCTGCTCGTGCCATCTGACCAAGCGGTGGACGGGGTGTTTCAAGTGGATGTGGATGATTTTGCGATTGGTCGTCTCGCGGCAGAGCATTTGATCGCGCGGGGGTATCGGAATTTTGCCTTCGTCGGGCGTGGTGACGCGCATTACGCGAAGCAACGGTTGGCGGGATTTCAGGCGGTGGTGGGTGAAGTGGCGGTTTATTGGGAGGAATTTCGGGATTGGCGACAATATGATGAATATTGGCGCGATCCGGATGAGGATATGGTTGGCTGGTTGGCCGGACAAACCACGCCGCTCGGAATTTTTTCGGCACATGATCCGACGGGTAGGCATGTCTTGGAAGCTGCGGCCCAAGCGGGCTTGGAAGTGCCGTTTGCGGTGGGGGTGATTTCCGCAAACGATGATGAAACCGTGTGTGAGATGGCGCAACCGGCGTTATCGAGCATTCGGCTGCCATGGCGGTTGTTAGCCGCGGAGGCGGTGCAGATGATCGAGCGGATTCGTGAGGGCAAAAAGCCGGGTTCGCCGGTGTTGGTGCAGCCGCTTGAGGTGGTGGTTCGAGGTTCCAGTTCGTATGAGGCGGTGAGTGATCCCGTGGTTCGGCGGGCGATGCAGGTATTGGTGGAGCGGGTTTCGACGCTTGGATCGGTCGAGGAATGGGCGATGGAGGCCGGGGTTTCGCGGCGGGTGTTGGAAAGGAGGTTTCAGGCGGCGCTGGGCAGGTCTCCACACACGATGATGCTGCACGAGCGGGTGGAACGGGCGAAACAACTCTTGAGCTCGACCGATCTTTCGGTGGCACTCATTGCAGAGCGATGTGGCTTTCAAAGCAACGAGCGCTTGACCGTGAATTTCCGCGCCATTGTGGGGCAGCCGCCGATGGTGTATCGCCGTGGATCACGGGCGAAAACAGTGTGATTTTCGAGTGGGGGAGTTAGATGTTATAAGTTATTTGTTATAAGTGAAACGGCAGGGCGTGTTCGGCTTCAAGGAGCGGGTGCGTCTCGCCCACGGGGATTGGGAAGATCAAGAGGGTTGAGTGACGATTGATGAGTGACGATTTTTTAATTTGGAGAGAAATATGAGGCGGAATGGCGGGTCCATGGTCAGCTTGGAAAGCCCTCCAATGGTTATTCTCTCTGCGTGCTCACGCGCTAAACATTCTCGTTTCTCTGAGTTTCGCCCTCAGGGGTAAAGTGGGCGGACCGGGCCGGATCCGCC
>CAYRLT010000627.1:0-23938 GCA_964425095.1 uncultured Luteolibacter sp. | reverse complement strand
GTTGGTTGTCGGAGTTGGTATTGCTGTTTTTCATAGCAGGACAACCGTGATGCCAACCCCGCAACCCTTCAACTTTCATTCACGCATTGTCACATCACCAGCGCATCTATCAGCCTGCCGCGCAGCGGCTTAGTTCAACTTGTGGCTAGGGACAATGGCCTCGATCGAGGCGCCGCCGCGGGCGCTCTTGATCAGGCCGATGGGGATTCCCAGCGATCTCTGGAGCCGGGCACCGAAGATGTAGCCAATGCAGGAAAAGTCGGGGGATGTTTCCGGACTCGATACTGCCCATCCCTTGGTTGTGATCTTCTCCGCCGGGATATCATCCTGCGGCGAGGACTGTTCGTTCGGGTCGATGGAGAAGAAGCGTAGCAGCGGGAGATTCGACTGGGCGATCTCGATGTCGGCATGCTGCGTTTTTCCAAGTCCGAAAGCCATGTTACTCTGGCCGGTCATGACCCACACGTCGCCGACGACGATGTTGTTCATCTCGACCTTTTCATCGCCAGTGGTCACGACCATGGCCTGCGGTTCCGCGCTGGCTCCGCGCGCCGGGAAGGTGACCTCCCAGCGCCCCTTGTCGCCGGCGGCCTTGGCATCGACCTTGTCCTTACCCAGTTGGACTGAGACCGACTTGCCGGGCTCCGCCCATCCCCAGACGACGATCGGCTTGTCGCGCTGGAGAACCATGTTGCTGGCGAAGATGCCGTGCACCTTGAGCTTGCCGGGCGACGGAGTTTGCTGCGCCTGGCAGATGGTTGAGCAAAGCGTCATCGCGAGGATAGTGGTCGAGAGGATCGTTATTAATCTCATTGGGTTAGCCGGGTTTCGATTTTTGGACGGGAAGAGGGAGGGATTGGCGATTGATGATTGTTGATTTGGAAGAGCAGAAGTGCCGTTTCGTCAGTTCAAAAATCAACACCCGAAAATCGCAAATCGTCAATCAGCGAGGTCTGGACCGAAGCATTCAGGGTTGAGGCTTTCGAGTCAGCCCTTGGATTCTGAGAGTGGGCTTGTCCATTCCGAGCGCGAGCACCATGGCGGCGGTCGGGTGGATGCGGGGTGACATGTAGTAGGCTTTTTCGTGGAGGTTGCGGCCGGGTTGGATGACGAAGGCACCGTCGTGGGTGCGGGCCATGTTGATGAAGGCTTTGTTGTAATCGAGCAGGCTGCGGGTGGCGGCGTCGTTGCCGGAGAGTTGGATGCCGAGAAAGGCCCAGCCCCAGGCAAGCGAGTTGTCGCCATGGCCGTCGTTGATGCGGGTTTTGGATTTTTCCAAGCCGCGGGTGACACGGCTGACGTAGTCGTCCGTGCCTGGTCTGTTAGCCACGCGGTGGACGATGATCGAGAGTCCTTGCAGGCCCACGGGCGAGTAGGCGCCGGTGGCGAAACGGTAGCCCATGTAACCGGATTCGTTGGTGTTGGTGTGGATGCAGTCGTAGGCGATGTCGCGGTTGAAGTCTTTAATTTTGACACCGCAGTCCTCGGAGAGTTCCCATGATAGCAGGGCCATCAGGGTAGTGATGGTCATGGTGCCATAGCCGGCGATGCGCGCGCCATGGCCGTTGCCGCCTTTGAGGTAGTTCTTCGCCTGCGGCTGGCCGCCGTGCATGGCGTCTTTGTAGAGATCCGGATCGATCACCTGGGAGAGGTAGAGGCGTTTGCAGTTTTCCTCGAGAGTCGGGAGCACGCGCTTGTCGCCGGTTAGAAGAAAATATTCGGCGAGGAAGATGGCTTGATAGGACGGATACCAGGTCCATTGCTTCTCGCCCGGCGGTTCATTCCACGCCATGGCAAGCGTTTCGGCATCCTTCGCTTTTCCCCGGGCGAGCAGGGCCAGTCCGACCAAGCCTTTTTCGTGCACATCTCCGATGCGTTCCTCGGGGTGTTGCATGAGATAGTCCATGGCCCTTGCGGTGAGTTTTTCCGACTTCTGGCAGTTCTTCGGGAAGGTGTCGCTGAAGTGGCCGATGGCTTCGAGCTTGATCGTTGCCTTGGCGGGTTTTCCGTCGCGGATCAGATCCAGAGTGAGAATGCCATCTTTGCCCTCGCTGTCCTCGATGGCCTTGCCCATGTCCATGATCGGCCCTTCATAGCCGTTGCCGGGTTCCATGCTGTAGCATTTACCGAAGGTGTGCTTGCTGAACGGGTTGCCGTTGACGCCGGTGATCTCATCGTCGATGCGGAGCTGTCCATCAGCGGGGGATTTGGAAAACACGTATTTCACCACGAACGAGGTTTCCTTGAGGATCGCGCGGGCGCCGGTGGGGCCTAGGTTGACAAGGAATCCGGGACACTCCTTGTCCGGGCCGATCTCGGTGGGTTTGGCCCACTGGCCGAGGTTGTCGGGATCGACGATCGCGCGGGCGTTGCCAGAGATGACCACGGAAAGGGCGAGCGCGAGGAGGATGGGCAGGAGTTTCGTGGACATGAATCAGGAAATGATTACGGCCAGGCGAACGGGAATGTTTCTGGGAAGAAGGAGAAAGATTGGGGAAGGTGGGAGATCGTTGGGATACCCAAGATCTACGCCGATTCGAGAACTTTATCTTGCTGTCTACGCGGATTTGAGTAAAGTCTTCATGTGATCCGGAGCTTTGGAGAAAAGGAAACCGAAAAGATTTTCAATTTAATCGTATCCCGAAAAATCCAGAGGGAAATTCAGGAGCGTTCGTATCACAAACTTGTTGCCATCCATGAAGCCGAATCCCTCGACAATCTGCGGAATCCACCCGGGAACCGTCTTGAGCTTTTGCGTGGAGTTTTGGAAGGATTTTATTCCATCCGGATCAACAACCAGTGGCGCATCATTTTCCGTTGGGAAGGTAAGGATGCTCACGATGTGAAAATCACCGACTACCATTGATCGCCATGAAACGAGAACCTGAACGAATTCCCCTTACCAATACCGCAGCTGCCATGCTGCGGGATTTTCTCGAGGATTACGAACTTTCCCAGTCAAAGCTCGCTGCAGACTTACGCATTAGCCCTCAGTTGCTGAATGACATCCTTGCCGGCCGCCGACTGCTTACCCCGGAGCATTGCCTGAAGTTGGGCCGCTATTTCAGCAATGAACCCGAATACTGGATGCGCCTGCAAAACCATTACCTCTTCCGGAAAACCCAACTCGAAAAAGCCGCCGAGCTCCATGCTGTCGTGCCGCTGAAAGCCGCGAGTTAGGAGCAATAAAGAACTTCAGAGTGATATCATTTCATATGATATCACTTAGGCTTTTTTGCCTGCCGCATTTCTTCTTGGAATTGTTCCCATTGTTTCCGGAATTCCGGATTTCGCTCCGCGGTTTTTTCCACAACGTATGGGAAGAGCACGATCATTTGGAGTATGATGGCGGTGAGAAAAACGAGCGCGTAGGTGACGATCTTCATGGGCACCAGCGGAGTCACGATCAGGCGATGACCACCGGCGTGGTCCCAGAGCGGGCGACCGAGGCGTTTGGTAGTGAACCAGGCGAAAATCTGGCAGATCAGCGCGAGTGGGAGCCAACCGAAGCCAACGCCCATGATGAATACGCGGGCGGAGCGTAAGATGGCGGCGGTGAGACTGAGGTATGAGCCGTCGTCATTGACGACTCTGATTCCAAGCAGGCTTTTCCCTGCGGTGGTGCCAAAACGGTGCAGTAGAAACGCTTCGATGGCGAACCAAGGGATGTAGTGAAATAGAATGATCCACGGTTGATCGAGGACCATGCCGATATCGCGACCGGAGGCCCAGATGGCGACCCACCAGATGCAGGAGAAAAGCGTTAGGTCAAACCAGCGCGCCCAAAAGCGGCGAACGAGGTGGACTTGGTCCGATGATGCTGGCGGTGCCGTTGGTAGAGATTCCGGTTCGGCAGGTGCGGGTGGTTTGTCAAACTCCCGCGAGAACAGATCGATTTCGACGAGGGGTTTCCATGCAGCGATTCCCTCGTGCCATGCCGGCGTGGTGGCAGGCAATTCGCCATTTTCAATTTTACGGCGGACTTCGAAGTCGTGGATGGGGCCGATTTTTTCGCCGTTTTGGATGATCCAGATGTCCATAATTCAGAGATTTCGCAGGGATTTGGCGGCGTCGCTGCGGGAGGCGAAAAACGCAGGAACGAGAGCGGCGAGCGTGCATAGGACAAATGCCATGACGCCGATGAGCGCTTGCTCGACAGGATTGTGGTGGGCGGGGATCACGTCGAACCCGACCATTTGTGCGGAAAATGGATCGAATCCGAACGAGCGGAAAAGCTGTTGGATCGGCCCGCGGAAATGAATGACTAGGCGTCCGAGGCCGATGCCGAGGCCACCGCCTAACAATCCGAGCAGCATTCCTTGATAGATGAAAACCCTCACGATTTGTCCGGGCGCGGCTCCCAGCGCTTTCATCACGCCGATCTCACGGCGTTTCTGGATGGTGACGGTGAAAATGTTTGCCATCATGGAGAACGCGGCGACCAGCATGATGAAGGAGAGCGAAAAATACATCATCACGCGTTGTTGGCTGATGAGTATCGAGAAACTAACGAATTGCGGATGTTCATTCCACGGAAGAATCGCCCAATCCGAGCCTAAGGTTTTGCGGGCCTCGGCGGAAACGGCGGGTGCGGCGTAGGCGTCGTCGAGGCGAAGCGAGATGCTTTGCACCGCACCATCCTCAAGTCCGGCGAGATCCTGGGCGAGCGATAGCGGGACAAAGACATCCGGCGTGACCGCCATCATCGATGCCTGATAGACTCCGATGACTTGTACATCCTTCGGTAGCACGAATTTCTCAAGACTCTTATAAGTCTCGGCATTCATCTTATCGCGGTCGGTTTGGTTCAACTCCCCGATCGTTTTTTCGATTTCAGTTTTGGTGTCCGAGGTGAAGGAATAAACTCCGGCAATCGGGTTTTTTTCGCCTTTTTCCATGGCGGATAGAAGTGCGCTCAGTAAGTCGCGCTCAGGCTGCCGTAAGTTTTCGTCGAGCACGGCAGAAAGCGGTTCGTAGATATTGACGAGTGTTTCCATCGGGATGGTGAACTTGTCGCCGGCCGATTTCCAAGATTTCGTGAGCTTGGACGCGCCGCTCCAAGCATCGGCGAAAGCTTCGCGGAGGGGTGGCTTGTCGTTGGCTTTGTAAACGCGCATGACTTCCTTAAAATTGCGCGTCGAGTAGAGCCGGATCGTATTGCCCACGCCGATCCTGAAGCCATCGGCCACTCTGGAGGAAATGACTACGCGGTCATCAATGCCAAAATCCGCGGAGGAATCCGGATGGTTTTTTAAATCGAGCATTTTGGCGATGCCCTCGACTTGCGCGGGATCCGAAGTATCGACGCCCATGAACGTGACCGGATTCTGCAAATCCTCGACATCAATGATGACGTTGTCCGCGACGTAAGCGGTGGCGGTTTGCACATGCGGCAGTGTTTTTACCTTCGCGGCGACGCTCTGCCAATCGAGCAATGCCGGAGTTTCGCCGAAGGCTTGGGGAAAATGGCTCAACTGGATATGCGGTGAAAACCCGAGAAACCGAGTTTTCACTTCCCGTTCCAAACCGGCGTAAACCGCCATGACCACGACTAGGACGAGCACCCCAAGCATCACGCCGATGAGCGAAATCAGAGTGAAGGAGGAAAGCATCGAGCGGCGGGGGTTGAGATACCGCCGGGCTAGAAGAAAACTGAAGGAACGTCGTTTGATGGCCGCTTGCTAACCTTGAATGTTGGATTGAGCAAGCGCTACCCGCCTGACTTGGATTTGAAATTTCAAATTTGAGACTTCAAATCTGATCATTCCGAGGCCCCGAGGCCGATGAGTTCGAGCAGGCGGTGGAGATCGTCATCGCCGTAGTATTCGATTTCAATTTTGCCTTTCTTGGCGGAATGCTGAAGTGCGACGTGGGTCGCGAGGTGCTCGCGGAGACGGTTGGTGATCGCGCGGATGTGAATATCCACTTCGCGGGAGACTCCGGGTTTTTTGGGATCGCTGGACGAATCCGAGGCATCACTGAGGAATGATTGGGCGAGCTTTTCGGTGGCGCGGACGGTGAGTTGGCGGCGGATGACTTGATCCGAGGCGAGCAATTGCGAGTCCTGATCCTTGATCGAGAGAATCGCCTTGGCGTGGCCGACGGTCAGGCGGCCATGAGCGACGAGCAACTGCACGTCACCGTGCAGATCGAGCAAACGCATGGCATTGGCGACGCTGGCCCGGGATTTGCCGACGCGGACGGCGATTTCCTCCTGCTTCATCGTAAATTCCTTGGCTAGGCGCACATAACCCATCGCCTCCTCCATCGGATTGAGATCCTCACGTTGCAGGTTCTCGATGAGCGCCATTTCGAGCACATCGCGGTCCGAGGCTTCACGTTCGATGACCGGGACGGTGGCGAGACCGAGTTTGCTAGAAGCACGCCAGCGGCGCTCGCCAGCGATGAGTTCGAGCTTGCCATTCACCGCACGGACGATGAGCGGCTGGATGATGCCGTGCTGGCGGATCGACTCGACGAGCTCGTCGAGAGGCGAATCGATAAAGGTCGTGCGGGGTTGCAGCGGGCTGGGCACCACCATGTTGATCGGCACATCCCGGACCCGTTTGAAATCGTCTGGAGTCACCGCCGCGTCGAGCGACTGCGGGGTCGCGCTTTTCCGGATGAGTGCTCCGAGTCCTTTTCCGAGTGCCTGTTTCGCCATGAGGCGAGGAGCATTACGGAATGCTGCCGGCAATTCCAAGCGTATTTACCGGGGATTTGTCGCCAGGCATCGGAGTGAAAATAAATCCCGCGATTGCTTCCGCCGGAAGGCCTTGCATAATGCGCCACGTTCCGCAAAACGAATGCTCACCCTCCTTAAAATCCGCAATCTCGCGCTGGTCGATGAACTCTCATGGGAGCTCGGCCCCGGCCTCATCGGCATCACCGGAGAAACCGGCGCAGGCAAATCCGTCATCGTCGGCGCCTTGAAACTCGTGCTCGGCGAGCGCGCCGAAAAATCGCTCATCCGCACCGGTGAGGACACCTGCTCGGTCGAGGCCGTGTTTGAACTCAAGGATCCACGGGAAATCAACGCCATCCTCGAAGACGGTGGCCTTTCGCCCTGCGACGACACCCAGCTCATCGTCCGCCGCGCCATCGGCCAAACCGCAAACCGCCAGTTCGTCAACGATTCGCCGGTCACGCTCGCCCTGCTCAAGCGCATCGGCGAGCACTTGGTGGACCTCCATGGCCCGCATGACCACCAATCGTTGCTCTCCACCGAGCGCCAATTGGCGATGCTCGACGCCTACGCCGGGGCCTCGACCGCCCACGCAACCTACCGCAAAAACCACCGCGCTTGGCGCGCCAAAGCCACCGAGCTCGACGATCTCCGCCACGCCGAAAATGCCAGCGAGCAGGAAATCGAACTCCTCCGCTACCAAATTCAGGAAATCGACGCCGCCAACCTCCGCCCCGAGGACGAACACGAACTCGAAGACCGTTGGCGCCGGGCCACCAACGCCAGCCGCCTCGTGGAAAATGCCGCTGCCGCCGCTGCCGCACTCAGTGGCGACGACGGCATCCTCACCCGCCTCGCCGACGTCCAACGCCTCGTCCGCGATCTCGAAAAACTCGACCCCTCGATCCGCGAGCAGACCGGCTCTTTGGAAACCGCCGTTCTCGAGCTTCATGAACTCGAAAGCAATCTCACCGATTACGCCGAGGAACTCGATATCAACCCGGCCGAAGCCGCCGCCCTCGAAGAGCGTGTCAATTTGCTGGAATCGTTGAAACGCAAATACGGACCCTCTCTCGGCGACGTCATCACCCGCCGGGAAACCGCCGCCAACCGCCTCGATACCATCGAGAATCGCGGCGAAAAACTCGCCACCCTCGCCAACGAACTCGCCGCCTGCGCCGCCACGCTCGACACCGCTGGCAAGGTCCTCACCACCATCCGCCGCAAGGCCGCCCCCAAACTAGCCAAGGAAATTTCCTCCCAGCTCAAGGATCTCGGTTTCAAACAATCCTCGTTCGAAGCACCGCTCCAGAATCTAGCAGAACCCGGCCCGCAAGGGTTTGAGTCGATCGAATTCCAATTCGGCCCCAATCCCGGTGAACCGCTCCTGCCACTGCGCCAGATCGCCTCATCCGGGGAAATCAGCCGCGTCATGCTCGCCGTAAAATCCGCTCTCGCCGATCAGGATGCCACCCCGCTCATGGTTTTCGATGAAATCGACGCCAACGTCGGAGGCGAAGTCGCCTGCGCCGTCGGTCGCAAAATGGCCGCTCTGGGCACCCGCCACCAAGTCGTGGCAATCACGCATTTCCCACAAGTGGCCGCGACCGCAGCACTGCATTTTGTCGTCGAAAAAGAAGTCATCAACGGCCGCACCCGCTCACGGCTATTTCCGGTGAGTGGAGAAACGCGCATTCAGGAACTCGTCCGCATGCTCGGCGGCGGCGGCGAACATGCCCGCGCGATGGCGGCTGCTCTCCTCAACCCCGGGAAGTAAATACTTTCCGGGCGGCTTGATCCCCGTAAACAAATCTCATTCCCCGCTTCGTTCTATGGATAAGGAACCCGACATGCCGCAGCTTTCAATCGTCCCGGAAGCACAACCCGCCCCGTCTGAATGGCGTGCGTGGTTGGAAACCTATGGCCCGAAACTATTGCTTTTCGCCCGCCAGCAAACCCGCGCACACGAAGATGCGGAAGATGTGTTTCAAGACGCCGTCGTCAAACTCGTGGGCAAAATTCAAAATCACGAATTCGTCGGCGGTCCGGACGCTTGGCAAGCTTACCTATACACCACCATCCGCCGCCTCGCGATCGACCTCAGCCGCCGCGAAGATCGCCGCAAACGCCGTGAGGACATCGTCGGCATCGAGGATGGTGAAGCCCATGCCCAAGCTTTTCATCCGTGGTTCGAAAGCGAATCCTCGGACGATGAAATTCGCACTCAACTTGAGGATAAACTCAAAGAATTGCCTGAAAAATTCGCCGAAGTCATCATCATGAAAGTTTGGGGCGAACGCACATTCGCCGAGATTGGCGAAATTCTCGACATTTCCCAAAACACAGCTGCCTCCCGGTATCGCTATGGACTGGAAGCCCTCAAAAAAAGCCTCGGTGGTGCCCGCCGCAGGGGTGATCTCTCGATCTGAATCTTTCCACCCGTCCCATCGTCATGTCATTCGATCCCACCCCCATTGAAGCGGACCTCCACAAGGTTCGCCCGGCAGCACTCGATGTCGATTTGCTAGATCGTCTCGATGCCTGCGCCGATGCGTCATGGACTGAGTTGAGTCCCGCCGAAGTCCGCCAAGAACAACAACTGCGCGCGTTCACTCCAGCTCAACTTTCTCCTGCTCTGATGGCATCCTTGGAAGCCACCCTGCGCGAAGTCCCGTTTTCGCAGGCGGAAACCATCATCGGTTTCCCCGTCAAAAAATCCACCACGCAGCCATCGCGCCGCAGTTGGTGGGGCGCCGCCGCCGTGGCGCTCACCGGAGCCATCACCGCGCTTCTCGTCCCTGTAAATCCAAGCCCACGCCAAGTCGCCGGAAACTCGCCGGAAACTCCCATTATTCCAGTCTCCCCAAGCCGCAGCGAGCTCATCCCCGCCGGTTTCAACCGCGGCCTTAGCGAGGCGAGCGACGAAGGCGTCATCTGGCAATCCAACCAGCCGCCCCACCGGGTCTTGAAAATGATTTACAAGGAACAAGTCACTCTCAAAGACGCCAACGGTAAGGTCTATCAAATGGAACAACCACGGGTGGAATACATTCTCGTCCCAACGAAAAACGATTGATTCGTTTTTTGAAGACAAAAAAATCATCATACTACGCTCTTCGTACATCAACGATGAAAAAGATTCAATTCACCACCATCTCAGCGGGCTTCAGCGGTATGATTACTTCATCGGCATTGATGCTGGTGACATCGGCATCTGCCATCGAGGCACCGGCAGACGACGCGCCGCCACCCGCCATCGCGGAAGCATTGCCCGGAAAGCAGGATGAAAACCCCGCGGCAAATGCCAAAGCGGAAGTCGCCTATCTCGGCGTGGTTTCCTCCGCCATTCCCGAAATGCTCTCAGCACACATCGGCACCAAAGCCGGCGAGGGGATTGTCGTTAGAGCGGTCATGCCGGACGGGCCCGCCGCCAAAGCCGGCATCGCCGTGCATGACGTGATCACCCGTGTGGGCGACAAAGCGATTGCTTCCGCTGAAGATCTCACCCGGCAAATCGCCACCCGCAAGCCCGGCGAAAAGCTTCACATTGATTTGATTCAGCAGGGGAAACCCACAACTGCCGATGTGACACTTGGCGTCCGCCCCGCAGCTCTCGCCTCAGGAATCGAACCCCGCCCGCTTGATCAACTCAATCTGGATGGAGTCCCCAAAGAACTCGCGGACCGCCTCCGCGGCATGGTCCAAGGAAATCTTGGCGGCATGGAATTGCAACTGGGCGAGGATGGAGGCCCTCAAGTGGCTCCCCAACTCAACGAGGCGATGCGCGAAATGAAGCAACGCATGGAAAATGCCCTGCAAGGCTTGGATGCTCAGGCAATCCCGCAGGAAAATCGAATCGAGATCCAACAAGGCGCGACGATCAAACTTCTGGATGATCAAGGCAGCATCGAATTGAATTCTAAGGATGGCGGCAAAGAAGTCACCATCCGTGACAAGGATCAGAACATCACTTGGACCGGCCCTTGGGATACGGAGCAAGATAAAGCCGCCGCCCCGGATGATGTCCGCCAACGAGTGGGCCGATTCAATCTGGATACTCGCTTCCAAGGCAATGGCCTGCGTCTACATCTGCACAAAGCCCCTGCCCCGGGTCACGGCGACGAATAAATCAATCACTTTTATGGGTTAGGAACGTGGTTGCGTTCATGGATAACACCCGCGTCGGATTCGTCCGGCGCGGGTGAATTCATTCCGGTCGGTGCTCATATTTCTCAAAAATGAGGTGATTCCCCAATTGGAGAGCGGAATTCATTCCGCGCGAATTATCATCACGTGGCTTTGCGGAATAAATTCCGCGCTCCAGTCCGTCGTGTCGCAAGCGTCACGTGTTTAAAAAATCACCACTTAAGCTTCGAGGCGGAGAGCCGGATGGGATTGCGGTGTGATTTGATGATTTTGCCGTCGGATAGATAAAGAACACGGTCGGCCATTTCCGCCATCGCCGCATTGTGAGTGATGATGACAGTGAGCGTGCCGAGTTCGCGGTTGATGCGCTCCACGGCTTCGAGCACGGTGATGCCGGTGGTGATATCGAGTGCGCCGGTGGGTTCATCGCAGAGCAAGACCTCCGGGCGTTTGGCGATGGCGCGAGCGATGGCGACGCGTTGTTGTTCGCCGCCGGAGAGTTGGGACGGAAAGTGGTCCATGCGCGCGCCGAGGCCAACCATTTCAAGCGCTTCCTCGGGCGTCATGGGATTCCTCGAGATGCCGGTGATGAGAGCGACGTTTTCGCGGGCGGTGAGTGATGGGATGAGGTTGTAAAACTGAAATACGAAGCCTACGCAGTTGCGACGGAACAGAGTGAGTTTTTCCTCCTCCGCGCCATCCAGTTGCCAGCCTTTGTAAAACAGTTTTCCGGTGGTCGGGATATCGAGGCCACCTAATATATTGAGCAAGGTCGATTTGCCGCTGCCGGAGGCTCCAAGCAGGCAGACGAGTTCTCCTGCGTGGAGATCGAGATCCACCCCGGCCAAGGCCACCACATCGACCTCTCCGGTGTGATAGACTTTGCGCAACTCGCGCGCTTCAAAGACGACCCCGGTGGAAATCGGCGGAGGGGTGGGGGAGTCGAGTTGCATCGGAAGTCACAACTTAGCAGACGAATCGCCGGGCACAATACCCAGTGGCGGGGATTTTTAAGCTAGGACAGGTTCGGCGAGGCCAGCGCGAACTAACAGCGGTTCCAATTCGGGATCGCGGCCCATGAAGCGGCGGTAGAGTTCATCGGCCTGGGCGGAGTTTCCTTTGCTGAGGATGTGCTCGCGGAAAGCGCGACCGGTTTCCGGATTGAGGATGCCTTCGCGCTGAAAGCGGGTGAAGGCATCGGCGTCGAGAACCTCGGACCACTTGTAGGAATAATACCCGGCGGCATAACCGGTGGAACTGGAGAAAATGTGATTGAAACGCCGCAACACCGAGGGCGTGGCGGTTTTGAGCGGTGCGCGGTAGTCGGCGAGGATTTCGCGGTCCACGGCATCGAGATCCTTGCCGAGCCAGGCATCGAGATGGATGTGCAGTTCGAGGTCGAGCTTGGCGAAGGCGATTTGCCGCATGAATGCGGACGCGCTGAGATAATTTCTCGCGGCGATCATCTTGTCGAAGAGCGCTTGAGGAATCGTCTCGCTGGTTTCATGGTGGCGGGCGAAGAGATCGAGCGACTCGCGATCCCAGCAGAAGTTTTCCATGATTTGAGATGGCAGTTCGACAAAATCCCAAGGCACGTTGGTTCCTGATAGAGACTTCACCGGAACCTGGCTGAGTAGGCCGTGAAGCAAGTGGCCGAACTCGTGGAAGATCGTTTCCACTTCACCGTGGGTGAGCAGTGCTGTCTTGCCATCCACGGGCGGGCTCATGTTTCCGATGATCAGGCCGAGATGCGGTTCTCCGGAATTTCCGGTGTGCAGCGAGTTCATCCACGCACCGCCGCGCTTGGATTCGCGCGGGTGCCAATCGGCATAGAACGAACCGAGATGAGCCCCCGTTTTAGAGTCATGAATTTCATAGAATTTGCATTCCGGATGCCAGACTTCGATCGGGGAATCGGAACCGTTGATAGATGACTCGGGAGATGATCCGGGCTCGATAAAAGCCGTTTCAAGCTCACGAATGGAGATGCCGAACAAGCGGGCGGCGATTTCAAACATGCCGGACATCACGCCATCGACGGGGAAATACGGCCGCAATTCCTCGTCATCGAGGTCGTAGTTCTCCTTGCGCTGGAGTTCCGCCCAGTATGCGGTTTCCCATGGTTCGAGGATATCGACGGGCGAGCCGGTTTTAGCTGCTTTGAATTGCGCGAGTTGGCGGAAATCCGCGTGAAAAGCAGGGACAATCCGGGAATGAAGGTTTTCAATGAACTTCAAGGCTTCGGCCCCGGATTTTGCCATGCGGCGAAGGAGCGTGAGATCGGCAAAGTGGCGGTGACCGAGGATGGAAGCCTTCTCATGACGCAGTTCAAGAATGCGCCAGACGAGCGACGTGTTATCAAACTCACCATAGCCGCCGACTTTCGAGGATGCCTCCCAAACTTCCCGGCGGATGCCGTCATCGAGCAGGTGCTGCATGATGGGAAACATCGAGGGAGACTGCAGGGTGAAGCGCCAGGCGGGGGCTTCGTGGCCTTTGGTGCGGGCGTTCGCAGCGGAGGCGGCCATGGCGGACTCGGGCAAGCCGGCGAGCTTGGCTTCGTCGGTGATGACGAGTTCCCATGCGTTGGTCGAGTCGAGCACATGCTCGGAGTATTGCTTGGTGATTTTGGATAGATCCGCCTCGATGGCGGCGATCCGTTGTTTCTGGTGCGGTGGCAAGTCGGCACCGGCTTGGCGGAAATCAATCAATGTCTCCTCAACGAAGCGTTTTCTAACTGGATCTAGTTTCGCTGTTTCCGGGCTTTCACCGAAGGTTCTGAGCATCGTCCAGAGGCGGTCATTCAGGGGGATGGAGGAATAGAAATCGGTGACCGCGGGCAGCATTCCGTTCATCGCTTCGCGCTGGGCGGGGTTGTCCGAGACGGAATCGAGGTGGTTGAGGCGTCCCCAGCCGTGGCCGAGCTCTTCGGTGGATTCTTCGAGAGCGAGAAAAGTGGACTCATAAGTGGCCTCCGCGGGATCCTGATCGCAGATCGCCTCGATGCATTGTTGGGCCATTTCCAGGGCATGTTGGATGTCCGGTTCAATGGCTGTGGGAACCAGTGTGGACCAGCGGATGTGAAAATCAGGGGCGAGGAATGGATGCATGCGGAAGGAATGGTTGGTTTTTACTGAAGATATTTCAAAATTGGTCGGGCGATCTGACCGACATGAGGTGATGGAAATTCGCCTTAAAATCCCGAATTGTCGAGCCTCGTTCTGTCGGGGCCGCCGCATCAGAATTCTCGATATTAACAAAATCGAAACGCGGAGGAGCGGAGATCGCGGAGGACTTGCGCGGAGGAATCATGGGTTTTTGGTTCCTTCCAATCCAATTCTAAATCTCAAAACTCAGCACCTCTCTCCGCTCCTCAGCGTTTCGTTGAAATCTTTTGGAGGCATTGGCCCTGTGGTGTGAATGTGTTCGACGGAGTGGCTTGGTTCCGGCACTCTACCCGTGCGTAAAAATCATATTCTCATGGAAACTTCAAACCACTTCGAAATTCCGGGCAGTGTCAGCCTCCAAACCGGCAAAGGCGGACTTCCTGTCATCCGTGTCGAGAGCGCAACCAGCACTGCCGAAATCTATCTGCTCGGCGCGCACGTCACTCATTTCCAACGGAAAAACGAAGCCCCGCTGCTCTTCATGAGCGAGGCCAGCGAGTTCGAGGTCGGCAAGCCGATCCGTGGCGGAGTGCCGATCATTTTCCCGTGGTTCGGCCCCCGCGATGGCATGCCTGCGCATGGTTTCGCGCGCTTGGCCGTTTGGGAACTCCGGACCAGTCAGGTTCTGGCCGATGGCTCGGTCATGCTCCACTTCCGCCTACCCCCTGATGATCTGTTCGAAACAGACTACATTGTCACCGTCGGTGACACGCTCACGATGGAGCTCACCGTCGTTAATACCGGCAGTTCCGATTTCAGCTTCGAATCCTGCCTGCATACCTATTTCCAGATTGGCGACATTCACCAAATCTCCGTGACCGGTCTGAACGGCACGCGCTATCTCGACTCGTTGATCGGCGAGCAATCCACCGAAGCCGCAGAAGCCATCCGTTTCACGGGCGAAGTTGATCGAGTCTATCAAAATACCAGCGTCGACGTTGAAATCCACGATCCATCACTTCGCCGGATCATACACGTCCGCAAGTCAGGCTCCAAGTCCACAGTCGTTTGGAATCCATGGATCGCCAAATCCCAGCGCATGCCGGACTTCGGTGATGACGAATACTTGAAGATGGTCTGCGTGGAATCCGGCAACGTAAAAGAAAACGCAGTCGTCCTTCACCCCGGTGAGATTTCCATTCTTAAAGTGGAAATTGCGAGCGAAGCTTGATTGCAATTCATCTGAATTCAATTTTCCACTTGTCCCAAGGATGACGCTTCTAAATGCCCTTTATTAACAAAAAACCCCATGCCTTATTCAGCGCATCGATCGCCTTATCGATCATTGCGGGTTTCGGGCTTCAGGTTGTAAGTGCCCAATCCGTCTCACTTCCCACGGACCGGGCTCGGGTGCGGGTCGTGAGCATACCCGATGCCTATGATCCAAAGGCACCTGCGCTGAAGGTCTTGCGAACCGACACCAACTCGCCCCTCCGCGCCGGCACCGCGTGGATCTGGGAGAAAGAGCGCAAAGAAGAACCGGAATCCTACTACGCATCGATGCGCTCCAAAGGCTTGAATGCCGTGCGCTTGATCTTGTTCGATACCTGGGAGGTCGAGGCCTACACGCCATCCGCGAGCTTCACCCCAACCGATTGGAATGATCCAAGCTACCGCAAACGCCAACTCGCGAGGATGGAACGCGCCGTGAACCATGCTTCCGCCCACGGCATGTATGTCATCATCAACTCCCACAACAAAATCCCGAACTACAACGCCGCCTACACCGATGCGCTTTGGACCCATATCGCTCCTTATTTCGCTGGCCGCACTCATGTCATTTATGAAGCTGCGAACGAACCGATGGATGGCATTGGCAACAACGGCAGCATGACGGCCCATGCTGCGGACAGCGCTGCGAAGTCGCCCCGTATCCAGGCGCTCAAAACCACCTACAACATCATCCGCAAAGCCGCGCCCGACACGCACATCATGATTCTCACGCCATCGGGCATCAATGATTACGCCACCGGCACGGGGCTCGGCAACCTTGCCGCCGCCTTCGCGACCATGCCCGGTGCCGTAGATTGGTCGAAAACCTCCATCGCCTATCATCTCTACAACAATGATCGTGCCTACGGAGCTGCTACAAAAGCCGCCAACCTCCGCAACCTCCACTCGCGATATCCCGGTTGGCCATCGGAAAACAATTTTCCTGAATCAGTCACCAACGACACCCTCGGCATTACCGACAAATGGCGTTCCGTCCAGTTCGACAACGACATCTACGTCAACCAGACCTGCGAGCGACTCGGCCTCGGTTGGAGTATGTGGAACATCAATGGCCAAGTTCAACTGGACCGCAATTGGCCAATCATGATCGCCGATGCCAAAGCCAAAGGCTGGAACTGGAAAGCCGATGTATTGTCGAAGCGGTAGCTCAAAACCAAACCTGCTTCGTCCTCGCTTAGGTCCTCTTCAAAGACGGTGGGACCGGCTCCCGTGCCTGCGGCGGCGAGCGGTTGAGTCTCCGTTTCACGCCCGCCCGAGGATCGTTGCGATCCGGTGCGGGTCCCGGCCAAACAAGCGCCGGAAATCCTCAAATGTCGGAAGCAGTCGAGTCTTGAGCTTGGCCTCGTGCTGCAGCGCGATGGCCGATAGCGCGTGCTCGAAGAATGGATTGCGAAAACGGTCCAGCGTCGTTCGTGCGAAGCCCGCGGGATCATCCACCCGTCCTTCGAGCACTGGCACAATTTCTTCGGCCAGCAGCGCCTCCAACCACGGCCCCACTTCCGGGTGCGCCATGCACTCGCCTACCGTCCTCAGCCCGAGTGGCAGTGCATGCGCCGCCAGGGCCGTGTGAGCCCCATTCAAAATCCTCACCTTGCGCAGGTAATATGGCGCAAGGTCCGGCACCACCACCACTGCCGGATGATTCAATCCAATCCCACCCGCTGCTTCGATTGCCCACAGCGCGAATGGCTCCGCCGCCAGCAGTAGTGGATCCTTTCCTAACAGCGGATGGACCTTGGGTGGCCCAGGCACGATCCGATCCACCAGATTGTTCACCCACCGGCATTCACCCCGCAGCCATTGCAGCGCGGCGCCATCCACCTTCCAGCGGGCCGCCTGCTCCATCACTAGTCCTAACAAGCGTGTGCCGTTGGACTCGATCAGTTCGCACGGCAGCACCGTCACCCCAGGCAGTCCGGCGCGGAACCGCTCCAACAAGACTGCCAGCAGCTTCGCTGGAAACGACACTGGAACTCCGCCCTCCGCCGTGTCAGCATCGCTCAGCACGAACCCGGCTTCGGTCGTGTTGGAAACCACCCATCGCAGGTCCGGAGATGCCGCCACTTCCAGCACAGTCGTCCATTCCGTCCCGGCGAAAAGCGCGCGCGAAATGGACCCCACTGCCTCGGTGCGATCCACCATCATGCCGTTTTCCACTCCCTGCAGCGCCACATGATAGCGTCCGCCCGCTGCGTTCAGCGCGTCCGCCCGCCCGCGGCCGGTGGACTGCACTACCACCACATTGCCGAAGTCTTCACTGCGGTTCGCCTCCTCGATGAATAGATCCACAAAAGCCCGCAGGAAATTCCCCGCGCCAAACTGCAATACCGTTTCAGAGTTCATTTTGTTAGTTGAGTCAAAGCGTCACACCCTGTTTCCAAATGGTGATTTCACGGAAGCCATTCACTTCGTTGCGCGCCGGAATACCGCCGGCGACCTTGAGGATCAAGTCCATCAAATCGTCAGTCACCTCGTCCGGATCGATCCCAGATTCTAACAATTTCCCAGCATCGAAGTCGATCCAACCCGGTTTTCGTTGCGCCAGATCGGAGTTCGAGGCGATTTTGATTGTTGGCACCGGCACCCCCAGCGGCGTTCCGCGCCCGGTGGTGAACAAAATGCAATGTGCCCCCGCCGCCGCTAGGGCCGTGCAGGAAACTCCGTCGTTGCCCGGCGCCTCCACCACGCCCAGCCCGCCCAGCCTCTGCGCCGCCGTCCCACCGTAGGGTATCACCTGCCTCACCGGAGCTCGCCCGCCTTTCTGAATGCAGCCCAGAGATTTCTCCTCCAACGTCGTGATTCCACCGTCCTTATTGCCTGGCGATGGGTTTTCATAAATCGGTTCGTTGTGTTTGCGGAAGTATTCCTTGAAGTTGTTGACCATGCCGAGCGCATCATCAAACAACTCGGCTGTCTCACAGCGCGCGAACAACGGCGCTTCCGCCCCGAACATCTCCGGCACTTCCGTGAGCACCGCCGTCCCGCCCCAACTTGTTAGATGATCCGCGATCCTCCCCACCAGCGGGTTTGCCGTGATCCCGCTGAACCCATCGCTGCCGCCACATTTCAGCCCGATCACCAGTTCCGACGCAGGAATCGCCTCCCGCCGTGCCTTCGCCGCTTCCTCGACGAGTTGCCGCACCTGTTCCAATCCGTGCTCCACCTCGTCGCCCACCTCCTGGGCATTGAAAAACCGCACCCGCTTCGGGTCCAAGGCCCCAACCTCCTGCAAAAAACTCCGCAAGGTGTTGTTCTCACAGCCAAGGCCCAGGATCAATACGCCCGCCGCATTCGGATGACGCACCAGCGCGCTCAAAATCCGCCGCGTGTGGCCCAGATCATCCCCCAATTGCGAGCAGCCATATGGATGAGTGAATGCGTGAATCCCGTCGATCGCCCCACCCGGCCTCACCCACTCGCGTGCCGCCATTTCGGCGATCCGCTGGCTCGGCACATTCACGCAGGCCACCGTGTTGATGATCCAGATTTCATTGCGTGTCGCCGCCCGCCCGTCTTCCCGACGGTATCCCTGAAACACCGGCATGCCGGTCACCGCAGGCCGTGCCACCGGTGCCCCATGCCACACCAACCCGGTATCTTCGCCCAATCCCGTCCGCACATTGTGGCTGTGCACATGTGTGCCTGCCGCAATCGCCGCCGTCGCCACCCCAATTGGAAACCCATACTTCACCACCGCTTCACCCGAAGTGATGTCCCGCAACGCGATCTTATGGCCGCGAGAAACCCCGGTCTCCGGCAAATCGCGCAGTGCCACCGCCACGTTGTCATCAGGGTGGATCTGAATCTTATTGTTCATACGCCTGATCCTGCCCATCCCGGCCCACGTGAAAATCAAAAATTGGGAAAATCCCCGGCAGGTGAACCAACCGGCAGAGCTCATTCATCCGAAATAAATAAGAATCACCGACGTATGATCACAATGATACGAAATATTTGCCTAGTCGCCTTGACCACGCTGCTCGCCACCGCTTCCGTCTTCGCGGACCCCGCACCGAAGCAAATGAAACTATTCCTGCTGATCGGGCAATCGAACATGTCGGGCCGCGGGAAAGTGGAAGCTCAGGACAAGGTGGAGAATCCTCGCATCTTCATGCTCACCAAGGACCTGCAATGGGTGCCCGCCAAGGATCCTCTACATTTTGACAAACCGATTGCTGGTGTCGGACTCGGCTCGGAGTTTGCGCGTCAAATCCTCAAGGCCGATCCGAACATCACCATCGGACTCATCCCTTGTGCCGTCGGCGGCACCAGCCTCGATCAGTGGAAATCAGGCGGACCACTGAACAACGCGGCCGTCGCGCGAACCAAGGAGGCCATGAAGCAGGGAACACTCGCAGGCATCCTCTGGCACCAAGGTGAATCCGACAGCGGCAATCCGAAAAATGTGGCCAGCTATGCGGATCGTCTGGACGTGATGATCGGCCAGCTTCGCAAGGATCTTCAGGCCGATAAGGTGCCAGTGGTGTTAGGCGAGTTGATTCGTGAATTCAAAACCAATGACTCCATCAACGTGGAGTTGGCCGTAGCAACAAAGAAGATTCCCCTGTGTGTGCTGGTTAGCTCGGAAAGCTTGGGTAAGAAGCAACTGCACTTCGATGCAGCCGATCTCCGCACCTTCGGCCAACGCTATGCCGTCGAGTATCTAAAAATGTCTAAGCCTTGAATCCAATAAATTGGAACGCGGATTTAAGAAATGAATAAGACAATTCTGATTTTGCTTTCGTCGGTTTGCCTGACGGTGACGGCGTTCTCACAGGCAGATCTCACACCTCACTGGAACTCGCCTGATGCGTGGTTCCGCTATGGCAATCCTGCGCCCGGATGGCCAGAAGTTCGGCTGGAAGCACGTCCCGGTTCCTATTGGTGGTGGCCTGCGAGCGCGGTGGAACGCGAGGATTTGACATGGAATATCGAAATCTATCAGAAGGCAGGCTGGGGAAGCATGGGTGTGATTGGGATCTACGGTGTAAAGGGTGAGGAGAAAAAAACGATCCCGATCTTCACGCCGGAATGGTTTGCGATGTTTAACCACACGGTCACCGAGGCGAAGCAGTTCGGGATGAATATTGACCTAACGCCTTCCTCCGGTTGGCGTCTCGGTGGACCGCATGTCACGCAAGAGTATTCGGAGCGCTCCTTCGCTGTGAAGAACGGCAAGATTGAGATCAAGGAACTGCAAGAACGGGTCAAGCGTGCCGGTCCCGGCGGTGAGGGCATGTGCATCAACCCTTACTCACCGTCGGCGGTGAAATTCCATTTCGATTGGTTGGCCGATCGATTCCGCGAGGGCAAGGGCCTGGCACCTCGAGCCTTCTATTACGACTCCTTCGAGAACAAAGGCAACTGGGCTCCGGAACTGCCGGAACGTTTTAAGCAATTGCGTGGCTACGATCTCAACGAGCATGCTCTGGCATTGGGTGGCACGGGCGATCCGGAAGAAGTCCGGCGAGTGATGCATGACTATCAGGAAACCCTGTCGGATTTGTTGTTGGAATGTGTGAGCTTCATTACTCGTTGGGGCGAAGAGCGGGGGAGTGGTCTGCGCATGCAGGCCCATGGTGCGCCCGCCAACTTGCTCGACATGTATGCAGCCGCCAGTATCCCCGAGACCGAAGTCTTTGGAGCGAACAAGTTCGATATTCCCGGCCATCGACGCGATCCACTTTGGTCTCTGGATCAACCGCACAGCGAGTTGGTCCATCGTTTCGCTTCCTCAGCGGCCCACGTGGCGGGCCGGAACCTCGTGATTTCGGAAAGCTTCACCTGGCTGAGAAATCATTTCCACACCGCACTATCCCACATCAAGCCTGAGGCGGACCGTCTTTTGCTCTGCGGGATCAATGGCATCTACTACCACGGAACCTGTTATTCACCGGAGAAGACCGAGTGGCCGGGATGGTTATTCTATGCCGCCACCCAGGTGAACGCCCGCAACTCGATCTTCCGCGACATCCCTGCGCTCAATACCTATCTTACCCGCTGCCAAAGCACGCTCCAACAAGGAAAACCGCATCACGATGTCCTGCTCTACTGGCCAGTTTCCGATCTTTGGATGAGCGGCGGAAATCGCGAGAAGCGCTTCTCGGTGCACCATTCCGAATGGATAGAAAACACGTCCTGCGGCGAGGTCGGCCGCTGGCTGATGCAGCAAGGTCATCCATTCGATTTTGTGTCGGACGCACAGATCGGCAAAACCCGCTGGGAAAATGGACAGCTCATCACCGAGGGCGGATCCGCCTACCGCACGATCTTGGTGCCCGCCGCCAATTTTATGAAGATCGAGACCGCACGCCACTTGATCGAACTCGCCAAGTCCGGAGCCAGCATCGGGATCTGGAAAAACCTGCCGCAAAGCGTTCCCGGGTGGCACGATTACGCCGAACGTGAACAGGAATTAAAAATTTTGTTAGGTGGTTTGAGTTTTGTAGATGGCGTCGCCACCGTTGGCACGGGGCGTATTTTATTGGGCGATGACCTCGCGGTCTTGATGTCGCAGACAGGCATTGCCCGCGAAGCGCTGGTGGACCAAGGACTGAAGTTTATCCGCCGCAAGCTGCCGGATGAGGTGGTTTATTTCATCGCCAACCAATCCGCCAACCCAGTGGACGCATGGGTGCCGATTGCTTCGCCATGCAAGTCCGCTGTGCTGATGGACCCGATGACCGGTGCGCTCGGCAGGGCGCGCACGCGCAGCGAAAAAGCAGGCACCGAATTCTACCTACAACTCCAGCCGGGAGAATCCCGCATCCTCCGTGCATTGTCAGACAAAGAGACCAATGATTCAACATGGCCGATTCTCAAACAAACGGGCGAGCCGCTCGCGCTGAACGGACCATGGAAGATCCGCTTCGTGGAGGGTGGTGCGGTCCTTCCCGCACCCGCCACGATCGAGACACTCGCGTCATGGACCACCCTCGCCGACCCCGAGGTCCAACGCTTCGCCGGAGCAGCCTCTTACTCGACCACCGTCACGCTCCCCGAAAAACCTAACGACCACTGGATTCTCGACCTCGGAGACGTGCGTGAAAGCGCGCGGGTCCGCGTGAACGGCAAACCCGCAGGCGTGCTCGTGGCCCATCCATTCCGCCTCGACGTCTCCGGTATGTTGAGACCCGGCGCAAATACGATCGAGATCGAAGTCACCAACCTCTCCGCCAACCGCATCCGCGACCTCGACCGCCGCAAGGTGGAATGGAAGAAGTTCCATGAGATCAATATCGTGGATCACAACTACAAGAAGTTCGACGCCTCGAATTGGCCGGACGAGCCATCCGGCCTGCTCGGTCCTGTGAAGTTGATTCCCGTGTCTAGCGAATGAATTCCAATTTGGCAACCATGAAGCATGCACCCCGTATGATTCGTTTGGACACGCCGCTTCATCTCAAAAGCTATTTCTTGACAGGTCCGATCGTCCCGCCCTCCACAAACTCGGCTTGGACTAAACTCTGCCGACGGTCTCCCTTGCCACGTGCCACATCGTCCACCCACCGCACCACACGGCTGACTACAGGGCGGATGTCCCAGTGAAAGTGAGAAACAACCGGCACGCACCAGGAGAACGCGACATCGGGATCATCGCAGATCAGCGAAACATCGCGGGGCGCGATGATTCCCCGCTGCGACAGGTGCTGTTGCGCGGCGATATACAACCGGGCCTCCACCAAAAAGAGCGCGGTGGGAGGAGTATGATGGAAGAGCGAATCCAAGCCGCGGTAAAAGCCCGCTACATCGTCTCCCCAGTCCGGTAGGTTGTATGAGCCTGTCGTGATGCCCAACGCTGTGAGTTCGTCGAGAAACGCTTGTTCCATAGGTGCCGGGTAGGGTTTCCGGCGCTCTTCCCGCGAGATGAAGACCATACGACGGTGCCCGTAGTCATAGAGTCGGTGCATGGCTGCTTTCATGGCCGTAACCTTCTGTGCGTTTACCCCGGCAATCGGTAGCCCTAACGAACGCCCCGAAAGGGCAAAGCTTGGTTCCACCCGCCCAGCGAACCATTCGAGGATCTCCCGCGAGCCGGCGCAAACCAACCATACATCCGCAACGACGGCCTTCACATGCGCTGCCACCCGCTTCACATTCATACCCAGATCTTGGAGGGTTTTTTCCGCAAACGCGACTTCATGCCCTTGTTCTTTGAGACGGTGCAGAATATCGGTGAATAATACTTGGCTCCTATCGCTGGGTTCATAAGCCAGAATCTTGACTCGCAAGACTGCTTTCTCAGGTTTTTTCGTCGGCGCGATACGCCTCCTCCGCCCTGCTCCCTGCCCCATCAGCACGCCCTCTTTTTCCAACAACCGCAGCGCCTCCTCCACCGTCCGCGCATTCAATCCCAACTCCGCCGCCAGCTCCAACCGCCCCGGCATGGCTTCCTGCCACCGTCCTTCCAACAACTCGCCGTGCAAAAACGCCGCCACCTGCTCGATCTTGCTCAACAATCGCAACTCAGCCATAGGAAAAACCTGTGCAAAAAAATGACAGGCGGCAAGCTGCAAATTTCCTAGTTCAACCGCTGAACCCGGTTAAGTAAGGGGTTGCGAGCCGTGAAACGCTTGCTGATTACCCCTCCCTAAATCATCCAAGAATCTTCAGAAAATCATGAAATCGAAACATTCATTCCTCCCCATCCTGGCGCTCTGCATGACCGCGGCTTCAAGCAACGCGGCTACCATCGTTTATACATTCG
>CAYRLT010000626.1:0-15477 GCA_964425095.1 uncultured Luteolibacter sp. | reverse complement strand
CGGTCAGGTTCGCATTTCCCGTGTTGCGGATGGTGAAAGTCAGCGGCGTATTTGAACCGACGACGACCGAGCCGAAAGCCTTCGAACCGGCATCGGCGATATTGGTTCCGACTGGTTGCTCCACAGCGATTTCCGGAGCGGTGGAGACAGCGGACGGAGTCCAGACAATCGACATATTGGTGAAGTTGGTTCCTTGGTTTGTAGGATTGACCGTGCTGGAGGCTGGGCCTTTGGTCCACAATAAGCCTCCGGTCGTCACCGGACCTTGGCCACTGGCATCCTCGGCATATTGGATCCACAAACGGTAGGTTCCATCGGGGACCGTCGTTCCGGCGGCGTCCTTGCAATTCCATGTTTGGATGAATGGGCTGTTGGGAGTGCTGTAGGTGGTGGCCGTCGCGCCAGTGAATCCATCGAGGGCCGGGCTGAAATTTGTCGCGCTAGTTGCCAAGCTCGCGGCGGTATACCAAGAACCGCAATGTTGGTTCCAATGACTGCCACGGGGTTCGTTCGCCTGCCTACGGAGAGTGCGCACGTAGGCACCGGTCGTTGCGTTGGTCACCCACACGACGGTCCAGTGATCGGGTCCGCTGCCGGTGTCGCTGAGTGTTGCAGTGAGGCTGACGCTGCCAGTGGTTTGTGCTTGTGACAAACCGGTGCTGAATCCGAAGGAGATCAGCAGCAAGAAGAGAGATTTGATATGACGATTCATGGTGTTGATCATTTAAATTTTTAGAATGAATAGAAATCAACAATGCTTTTACTTCAAAATCAATACAGCACTTGATAAGAAATTTCTTCACAAGAGAGGACGCTGCGATTGAAGCCGTGGTAGTTGAGTTTGTGTAAAAAACGCCGAGTGGAGATAGTCCGGTTTGTTTTGGTTGTCCGTAATTGGCTTACGTCAGTTCTTTTCCAGTTGATTCGGGCTTGGATTCGCAGAGGATGGGTTGTGAATATTCGTCATATCATCCGGATCGCCACTTGTGTTGCGACAGTGGTTTGTTCGCCGCTCCAGGGCGAGGAAGCTATTTCCTTCGAGCTTCAGGACGGCGACATTGTTTTCAGTGCGTCCGCTTTCGGCCAAGGTGCGGCGATTATCGCGGCGACGGGTTCGCCATATACTCATTGCGGAGTTGTATTCAGGCAGGACGGCCGTTGGATGGTGTTGGAGGCCGTGCAACCGGTGGGCGTGGCCACGCTTGAGGCTTTCATGGCACGCGGTCGAAAGGAAGCATTCACTGCGCTCCGGCTCAAGACCGTCATTGCTCCTGATGCGTATCGGAAAGCCCGTGACTGGGCGACCGCGCAGATCGGCCGTGATTACGACGTGCACTTTGGCTGGGACGACAAAAAACTCTATTGTTCCGAACTTGTCTGGAAGTTTTATCAGCAGGCGGGGGTTGAGCTTTGTCCACCGCGCAAGTTCCGTAATTACGACCTGCAGCGGCCGGAGGTGAGGAAGATCATCGAAGAACGTTATGGTCGCATGGACCGACTGCCAATGGATGAAAAAGTTGTGGCTCCATCCGACCTCGCTGCATCCAAGCTGCTCATGGAGGTTCCGCGGAAGAAATAATAATGCGTTTAATCCGCCGTCATGAGTAAGTCAGGTGGTGAAGTTTTATTGTTAGGTTGTGCGGCCGGAGTGGGAATGGAGAAATAGGGGATTGGCAGCGTCCGATCAGTTTCAAACTTGTTAAAGTCCACCCATGGATACTCCATGCTTGTCAGTAGGCCGCATTCGAGAAAACTCGACATCAGCTGCCCATGAACTGTATTTTTTCATTCCCGCTCTGTTGTGTGATTTTCTTGTTCGTTTCCGGACTGTCTCTTTTTGCGCGGGCGGAAAAAGTGGAGTATCAGGAATGTTATGTGCGATGGGAAGATGGTCGCCTCACCGTGGGCAACAAGCATTTCGAAAGGGCGTGGGTGGTAGGAAGGGCGGGGTTGATGCCGGTGTCATTCAAACTGAAAAGCCCGGACAGCGAGTGGCTGGCGGACTCCGCGCGAATGGAAAATGTTTCGGGCACGCTTGAAGTTGTCGCCGCCAAGGGCCGCCGCAGTGTCGTGGGTTCAGAGGGCATCCGCATCGAAGTCACGGCCTCGGGGAAAACCGCCGAACGCCAGCTCATCTGGGTGTTTCCGGATATGGCCGGAGTGATCGCCGAGCGGCTAGAAGGGACGCTAGAAGGGACGGTAGAAGGGACGGTAGAAGTGGCTGCGGAAGAACAGCGTCAAGCCAGCGGTATTGAAGCGGATCCCCGGCGTGCGCAGCAGGTTGCAGCGGAGGCGGGTGGGGAAACATTGCCCTTGTTGGCGCAACATCTGTTGGTGACCGAGGTGATTATGTTAGATCAGACGGACCAGCACAACGAGTTGGTCCACGAGCGCGAGTGGCTGTTGTGGGCGAATGAGACTCCGTTTGATATCCAAGGCTGTGTTTTAACTGTGGAAAACGTACTGGACGGGAGCGGCATTGCATTTCTCAAGCTGGCTCCGCTGCCTCATGCACGGCCGGATACCAAGGCCGCGGATTTTCGTGTGCGACCCAGTGCGCGGGCGGTGACAACGTTTTTCAATGGTTACCCGGTGGCGGCGGTCGGTTATCGCGGCGGCAAGGTGGGGCGCACCCGCGCCTTGCATACAATCCAGCGCAGCTTGCGCAACTATGTGGCCGGGCGCGACGGGCAATTTCTCAGCAACACTTGGGGTGATCGTTCGCGGGACGCGCGGATCAACGAGGATTTTTTGCTCAAGGAGGTGGTGGCCGGCGCGGCACTCGGGGTGGACGTCATTCAGATCGACGATGGCTGGCAGAAAGGCCGCTCGGCAAACTCCGCCGATGCACGCGGTAAAGGGGTTTGGAATGGTTACTGGGCGGCGGACCCGGATTTCTGGCAGCCTGATCCTGTGCGTTTTCCGAATGGGCTGGAAAAGGTTGTGAACGCAGCGCGGGAAAAAGGCATGAAGTTTGGACTCTGGTTTGGCCCGGATTCCAGCAACGATGCTTCCAACTGGGGGAAGGATGCTGATCATTTGTTAGCCTATCACCGCAAGTTGGGAATCGATTACTACAAGATTGACTCGATGAAGACGCACAACGCCGAATCCTTGAAACGACAGCGCGCGATGTTTGACCGGATGCTGGAGGGCTCCAAGGGAGTGATGACCTTCGATCTCGATGTTACGGCGGAGATCCGTCCCGGTTATTTCGGGTTGGCGGATATCGGGCCGATTTTCCTGCAAAACCGCTATACGGACTGGCGCAGCTACTGGCCGCATCTGACTTTGCGCAACTTGTGGATGCTCACGCATACGGTCGATCCTCTGCGGTTGCGCATCGAGGTGTTGAACAGTGCTCGCAATGCCGGCCAATACGGTGGCGACCCGCTGGCACCGGCGCGTTATAAGGCGGATACGCTGTTCGCTATGGCGATGATGTCAAATCCGCTCGGTTGGTTCGAAGCCTCCAACTTGCCGGAAGAATATGTCGCTCAAATGAAGCCTCTCGTGAATACATGGAAGGCGGAACGGGCACGCATGCACGGTGGCTTTATCATGCCGGTCGGCGCGGCTCCGGATGGAGTTTCATGGACCGGATTTATTTCGTCGGCAGGGGAGGGGGTGGGAAGTTATGTGTTGCTTTTCCGCGAGTTGAACGAGAACGCCACGTATCTGCTGGATATTTCCTTATTGAAAAACGCTACCCGAGCTAAGGTTATCGGCGGACGCGGCACGGCGTTGCTAGTTGATGGTTCACTCAGGGTTCAAGTGCCGGAAAAACTCGATTTCATATGGGTGAAACTTGAGTAGGTCCGAATTGCCGCAGCATTGAGAAATGTCGTGGATCCCGCCGTGTGGCTCGAGGTTGATAGAATTGCGAGGGATAGGCCGGTTTTCTGATTTGCCATGCGATCTATTGGCGAAGCCGTTTGATCAATAGCCGTCGAGGTGCAGGTAGAGAGGGACTCCGCATTGGAGGTGGGGGAGCAGTCGATCGGAAACATCGATCTCGACACGCTTAGTTGCGGAGCTTGGTGCGGAACTGAACTGGCTGAGTGCGTCGAAAAACCCGAATTTTGGGGTGTAGCGGATGATGGTGGCATCCTCCACTCCTGCGGCTTTCATGGCGTGGGCGTAGGCGTCGTCGATGAAGCCGTTTTGATCGACCATTCCAGCGGCGAGCGCCTGAATACCGGAGAAGATGCGACCGTCGGTTAGGGGTGAGGCGCGGAGTTCTTCGACGGATTTGCCGCGGCTTTCGGAGACGACTTGCAAGAAGCGGGAGTAGGTTTCTTGGACGAGGCCGTTGACTAGAGTGGCTTCTTCCGGGCTGGTGGCGCGGGTTCCTGAGAGCAAGTCTTTGAGAGCTCCGCTTTTGTAAACTTCCATTGAGACGCCTACTTTTTCAAACAGCTCGCTGTATTTCATGGTTTGCATGATCACGCCGATTGAGCCGGTGAAGGTGCTGGGATGGGAAACGATGTGGCGACTGCCGCAGGCGGCGTAATACCCGCCGGAGGCGGCGATGGTATCGAGGTAGGAGATGACCGGTTTAAACCGATCCGCTTTCTGGATGATGTGGTGGAGGCGGTCCGAGGCGGTGACTTCGCCGCCGGGTGAGTTGATGCGGATGACGATTGCTTTCACGGAAGCATCTGCAACTGCGGCTTCGACGACTTCACGGAAGTCATCGACCATGGATGAATTGCCGCGTGAGGCGGAGGCTGTGATGATGCCATCGAGATCGATATGGGCGATTCGATCCGATCCTCCATTGCGGACCACCGTGGTGGCGAAGTGGCTGGTTTTGGTGTTGAAGGTGGCACCTTCTTGCAATGCGGCGGGAATGGAGGCGAGAACCCCGATGATGACCAAGGCGAAAAGTCCGATGCCGCCAAGGAAGACGAGGCCGAGAATCCAAGGCCAGAGGCGCCGGCGTGGACGGGCATAGGATGGAATTGGCGGTGGGGTCTGGTAGTTTTCCATGTGCGGAGGCTAGCGTATGATAAGACCAATGCACGCGGAAAGCATCTCAATTGTTTGGTGGTGGGGGTTGCGTTGTGATGGAAACTCCGGCACGGTCCAATCCATGAATCTTATTTCAAAAGCATGACAGCATTTCTTTTTAGTTGTGAGAACGCGACTTGCGCGGTTCCGGAGGCGTATCGCGAGATTTTCCGTGGGTCCGAGGAGGTGGTGGCGTCGGGGGAAGGCTGGGAGCCGGGTTCATTGAGTCTGGCGCAGGCATTTGCGATGAGATTCCGGACTCCGCTGGTGCATGGCGATGTGACGCGCTTGTTGATCGATTTTGAAAAGGACGGCGATGAGCGGTGGAGTCGATTTTCAATGAATCTCCCCGAGGCGACGCGCATCAAGGTGGCGGATCGTCATGAGCGGCCTTTTCGGGCTTTGTTGCGGCAGCGGATTGCAGAGGATTTGCGACGATATTCCAGGGTGTTGCATGTGATGATTCACACGGATGCGGAGACCAACGGGCTGGTGACTTTGGAGACGCCGAAAGGTGCGGTGCTGGCCGAAAAATTCGCCACCGCATGGCGGACGCGGATGGTGGCGGAGGATCTCGATATCCGGGTGGCGACCATTGTGGCGGACCAAGCGCTGGGATTGGGGTTATCGCAGGAATTTCCTGTGGAGCAATATGCCCGGATCCGCTTGGGGGTGTCCCAGGCATTTTTTCTTGAAGGGCGGCCTTGGCGCTGGGAGAGGCTGAAGAAGCTATTGTTAGATTCTTTGGCGCAAGCGGCTGAGGATATTCGCCCGGTCAGCGCCCCAGAATCCCCTTCGATTGATCAATGCTGAGGGAGCGTTGTTGCGTCCAATCGATGACGTCCGGGGTGGGGTAGACTCTCCGGCGAATGTCGGTTTCGGTATCGGAGAATTTCTTGATATTTTTGGTGTCTTGCTCGCGGGCGGATTTGGTGGCGTAGTCGCCAGTTTTGTAGGCTTTGGTCAAGTCGGAGGATTTGCCGGTGTCGCGGGCTTCCTTGCCATTGAGACGCGAGGATTTTTGAAAGCGGCTGCCATCGGTCGAGCCCGCGTATTCTTTGGTTTGATAGTCCTTGTTGCCCCACCAGGATTTTTTGGAATAGTTGGTGGTCTTGTAGTCTTTCTTGGCGTAATCGCCTTTGAAATAGGCGGACGGGCCTTTGGTTTCGAATGAGCTGCGTTTCTCTGCCTGAGTTTGCCAGTTTCCATTGGCGTCCTTCTGGTATCCGTTTTTCTCATCGATCCGCTGACTGAGTGGTTTGATGGCCGGAGTGGAAGATGATTTCCGCGTGTTGGAATCCGAGGTGCAGGAAACCGAGAGCAATGCCATCAGGCACAGGATGGATTGTCGGAGTTTCACTTTTTGGCGAGGGCGTCCTCAAGCTCGGGGTCTGGCAAGGCACCGCGCTCAAGAGCTTGTTGATAGTAATTTTTTGCATCCTTGATGCGGCCATCGCGGGAGTAGATCAGGGCGAGATTGTAATAGGGTTCGCTTGGTAGGGGATCGGCGGTGATGGCTGCTTTGAAGTGGGATTCCGCTTCGCCGGAGTGGCCGAGGCGGTAACAAAGAGTGGCGAGCAGCATCTGATTTTTCGCGTCGTTCGGGTCGAGCTCGACCGAACGTCGGGCGGCTTGTTCGGCGGCAGGGATGTCGCCAAGTTTCATGAGGGAGAAACCGAACATGCGGAAGGCGTATGAGTTGTTAGGATTGAGTTCGAGGGCGCGGCGGAAGGCATCGGAGGCGGATTCCGGCTCGTTGAGTTTGAGGTGGACGATCCCGAGTTTGCAGAGTGAAGGAGTGTGGCCGGGGTTTTGTTCGAGAATCATTTCATAGAGTTCGCGAGTTGGCAGGAGGCGGCCGGCGATGAAAGATTTTTCGGCGGTGCGTTCGAAGGCGGTGATGTCGCGGTTGAGCTCGGCGGTGGCTTTGCCGACGATGTCGCGATCTCTGAGAACGGGGGAGACGAATTCACCGTCTACTTGTTTGTCTGCGATGAGTTTTTGTTCTTCCGGGGTGAGGGCGATTTCCTGGGCGTCGAACAAGGCGATGGCTTTGGCGAGACGTTCGTCTTGTGAGCCGAGGTCGCGGGCGGCTTCGACTAACAGGTCGCGTGCCTGGCGGCGGCGTTCCTGGATGCGGAGTTGGCGTTTGATGATATCGCGCAGGACCTCCACTTCGGCGGGGTCGGTGGAGACTTGCCCTTTGGCGAGTGCTTGTTCCTCGGTTTTGAGGCGGCTTTCCAATTCGGCGAGGCGGTTGTCTTGGGCGCGTTTGTCTTGGTGGAGGCGGTTGATTTGGGATTTTGCGATGGCTAGATCGCGCGCAGCGTCGGCGATCGCGTTCTTGTCGGCGCTGTTTTCACGGCTGACACGTTCAAACTTTTCGTTAGTTTCGCGGAGGTTTTTCACTAGCGCCATGTTTTGCTCGATGAGTTGCTGGATCCGGCCACCTTCGTTGAGTTTGAGTAGGGCTGCCATTTGGTCGCGCTCTTGGAGCAAGGAGTCTCGTTCGTCGCGGATTTGGGCGAAGGCGTCGTGGCTCTGTTGGAGCTCGTTCATCAGACTGCTGATGCGGGTATTGGCTTCGGCGAGCTGGGTGTTTTTCGTTTCGAGTTGCTTTTCAAGGACATCGAGCTGGCGCCGTTGTCCGGCAACGACGTCATTGGCGACCTTGCGCTCGGCGCTCGAGTCGCGGTTGAGGTCGGTGTATTTTTGCCGTTCGGTTTTCAGCTGGGTTTGGAGGCCAGCCAGTTGGGTTTGGAGGCTGGCGATGTTGGTCATTGCCTCGCTGTGGGCGCCTTGGCTTTGGCGGAGTGCCATGGCCATGGCCTCACGTTCTTGTTCGAGCGTTTGGATGCGTTGGTTGAGATTTTTCATTTCGCTCTCGACCGGGGCGGCGGCGAGGCGGGAGCGGAGGATTTGCAGGTTGTTTTCCGCGGCTTTCAGATCGGTATTCAGGGAATCTCGTTGGCGCGTCACATCGGTGAGGCGGGATTTATCGCGCAAGCGTTCCGGATCATCCGCTGGGGTAGGGGGTGGGGTGGCAGCCTTGGCGTTAGCCGCTAGATCGCGGAGTTTTTTGATTTCAGTTTCCGCATCTGCAAGGCGGCGGGATGCACTTTCGCGGTCTTGCTGGAGGATTCCGATGCGTTGGTTGAGGGTTTTGATTTCGTTTGCGGCCGGGGCTTCGGCGAGACGGGCGCGAAGGGCTTTGGCGTCGTTTTCGGCATTGCGGAGTTCGGCTTGCAGGGCGTCGCGCTGGCGCGCCAAATCGTTGAGCCGGGATTTGTCGCGCAGGCTTTCCTGATCATTGGGAGGGACGGCGGGAGTTGGGGTGGGAGTGGAGTTTGCAGCTAGATCGCGGAGTTTTTGGACTTCATTTTCCGCATCGGCGAGGCGGCGAGCGGCGTTCTCGCGGTCTTGCTGGAGGATTCCGATGCGTTGGTTGAGGGTTTTGAGTTCGCTTGGGGTCGGGGCTTGGGCTAGTCGGTCGCGGAGGGTTTGGGCGTCTTTTTCGGCATTCCGGAGTTCGGTTTGCAGGGCGTCGCGCTGGCGCGTCACATCGCTGAGACGGGATTGATCGCGCAGGCGCTCCTGATCGTTGGTAGGGGGTGGGGGAGTGGATAGAGGAGGGGTGGTGCGTTTGGCTTTTGCGGCCAGATCACGAAGTCGTTTAACCTCGGCCTCTGCCTCGGCGAGACGGCGGGCAACAAGAGGATCGACTTTCAGAATTTCGCGAGTGGGAGGGATGAAGTCTTTGGTGGGGTCGATCAAGGAGCCTGATTTTTTTTCTCCGCCTTCGAGTTCGGCGACGGTATTGCGGTTAGCCTTGAGTTGTTCCTCGGCTTTCGCTTGCACCTTGCCGATGGCTTCGGTGTTTTTTTCGCAACGGCCACTCACCATTTCCGGTTTCCATTCGGGATAATAAGTGCGCACCGCTCCGAATAATTGATCGGCTTTGCGGAGTTTTTCCAGGGCTCCGATGAAGTTTCCAGTCGCTTCCAACTGTTCGGCGGATCGTGTGGACAGATAGCCTTGAAAATAGACATCGGACGGATCGAATTGCGCCGGAGCAGGCAAGGGGGGCGCCTGCCCGTGAACCGGTGAGGCCAGGCCCAAGCAAAGGGCGGCCGCCAAGCCGGACAATGGCGTTCGCAGGGTTTTTAGAATCCGAACCGGCATGGAGGTGAAACACTAGGCACAAGACGGTGGAGGGGCAAGCGGGATTCCCCGACAAAAATGCGGTGAAATACCGGACGAAGAGCAAATTACCCGCGATGCCGACATCCGCACAACCCAGCGTGATCAGACATGCGTCAGGCGCGATGAAAAATCCAACCGCCATGGCGGCGGACCACCAGTTCTCCAGTAATCCATCCATCGCCTGAACCTAGGCAGTATAAAGTTCAACAGATGGTGATTATGATCAGATATTTGAAAAACCTTCTGGACTCGGCGCTCCCCCGGGCGCACGCCTTGTCCCGTTTCGCCAATATGCCCACCCTCTCATGACCCCAATGCTTGATATTGTTGTATGAAAAAACTCAAAATCCCCCTGATTTGGCGAAAAAAATGATCATAAATTTGCAAAATGACATCGCTTCCCCTAACTTTCATGCTTGAGGAAGTTCCAGTCACTGTGAATGTTTTTGAAAAACAACCCTTTATGCGCCTACTTTAACCGTGAGTCCCGAACCAAACCTCACCGAAGAAAAATCTCTGCGCGAGAGATTGAAAGCAAACCCTGCGGATTGGGATGCACGCCAGCAGATGGCTTGCTTGCTTTACGAACAGGGGACTCTTCATCAAGCCTCTGCGCTCATCTGGGAGGCGAACCAAATTCCGGCCACCGACCTCGACCTCGCATCAGCCGCCCGGATCCTTGCCAAAGACCAACCCCGTAAGGCCATCCGCCTGCTTACTGCGGTTCTGGAACAAAACCGCGACAAGGCCGAGCAAAACATACGGATGGCCAGCGCCCTCCTATATAACGGCATGGTTCTGCAATCGGCACGCTTCTACGGCGCGGCCCTTGAAATCAATCCACAACTCGTCAATCCCGAGCTGGAACATTTCATGCTCTGGAGCGACGACGAACAATCGATGTGGGGAGGCTTGAAAGGCCGCAGCCCGCAACTTGGCGAACTGCCATGGATGACGCGCGATTCGAGGGAAGCCCTCTCGCTCACCAGCCGCGTCAGCCAACATACCACTCCCATCGCGGTCCCCAAGCTCAAGCAGATTGATGGCACAGTGCCTCTTTCTCTATCCGCCGCCCCAGGCGACTCTCGCGATCAACAGCTTGCCGGCAGCGAGGCCCTGCGCGAAAAGCTGGCAGCAAATTCAGGCGACTGGGATACGCGCCAGCAGTTGGCTCACATGCTCTACGATCACGGTGCATACAGTGAAGCTGCCGTCCTTATCTGGGAGTCCGACCCGATCCCAAGCATCGACCTCGACCTCGCATTTGCCGCCCGTATCCTTGCTAGGGACCAACCGCGGAAAGCCATCCGGCTGCTCACCGCGGTTCTCGAACAAAACCGCGGAAAGGCCGTGCAAAACATGGGCTTGGCCAATGCCCTCCTCCACCACGGCATGGTTCTGCAATCGGCACGCTTCTATGGCGCAGCCCTTGAGGTCGATCCGAACCTGGTTAATCCGGACCTTGAACACTTCATCCTCTGGACTGACGATACGCGATTTTTGTGGATAAATTTTAAGGATCGACGTCCTCCACTCGGAAATCTGCCATGGCCCTCGAGCGACCCTTTGGAAGGCCTTGGGACTGATTTTCAGACACCACCCATTGTGGTCTCGATGCTCAAGCAGGTCAAAGGGGAGGAACTCAATAACGATCTTTATCAGCAGTTCGCGAAAAAGGACGCCAAGATCACCCCGCCGCCCGCCGTGACAATCCCTGCGGACCGCGTCGCTCTGAAATACCGCCGCTTCGACTCCACTTATGGGGCTTCCAGTGGTCAGGATGCCAAACCCGCCGCCAAGGCAATTGTGCCGCCACAGCCCGAAGCGCCGTCAGCAGCAGTGGTCACTCCGAAACCGGGAATCAAACAAATCCTTTTCCCGGCAGCGCCGGTGAAGGTCAGCCAGGTTCAAACTGCAGCCAAAGCCGAAGAGGCCCCGGCTGCGGAAGCGACAGAAGAATCCGCCGTCAAGGCAAACGGACCGCCACAGCTCGCAGCGCTGCCAGCAGCTATCCCGCAACCGGGAATCAAAAAGGTTCTCTTTCCGGCCGCGACCGTGAAGGTCAGCCCGGTTCAATCTGTGGCTGGAGCCGCTGCAATCCCAGCTGCGAAACTTGTGGAAGAGGATGCCGTTAATGTAAATGGCCAGCCACTGACCGAAGCGCCACTGGCAGTAGCCCCCTTAAAACCAGGAGTTAGAAAGATCCTGATTCCGTCGGGCCCTCCGAAGGTTGGCCCAGTTCAACCTGCGGTAGAAGCTGCGGCCAAGGCTGCGGAACAGGCCGCCGCGAAAGCCGCCGCAGAAGCCGCAGAAGCTGCTATCAAAGCTGCCGAAGAAGCTGCGGCGAGAGATTGTGCTGAGGAGGAAGAAAAAGCCAAGGCTGCCGAGATCGCCAGACAACGTGCGGAAGAGGAAGCGAAGGCGGAGGATGAAAGGAAGCGACTCGAAGAAGAAGCCAAAGCCGCTGCGGCAGCAATAGCCCGCGCCGAAGAGGAAGCCAAAGCCGCCGCTGCCGTAAAAGTCCGCGCGGAGGAGGAGGCCAAGGCCTTGGCTCTGGCCAAACAAAGGACCGAGCAGGAAGAGCGCGCCATCGCCACCGCCAAACGGCTCGCCGAGGAGCATGCTAGAGCTGTTGAGGAACAGGCTGCCGCTGCGGAGAAGGCACGCCAAGAGGCGACAGCCGAAGTTGCCGCCATCCGCGCAAAAGCCCAAGAGGAACTCGAGGCTGCCATCGAACAAGCGCGCCATAAAACTGAGCAGGAATTGGTGGCGATCAAGGCCAAGGCTCGTGAAGAGGCCGAAGCGGCGGCGGCAAACGCCCGCAAGGAAGCGGAGTCCGAGGCCGCTCTGATCCGTGCCAAGGCCGAGGAGGATGCCCGGGCGGCGACCGCTGCAGCGGAGAAGGCCCGTTTGGAAGCTGCGGCTCAGGCCGAAGCCGCAGCGGCGGCGAAAGCCCATGCCGAGGAGGAGGCTAAAGCTATGGCGCAGGCCAAACAGCGGACCGAGGAGGAAGAACGAGCTGCCGCCGCGTCCAAACAACTCGCAGAAGAGCAGGCCAAAGCTGCTGCCGAACAAGCCTCCGCTGCCCAAGCTGCGGCGGAAAAAGCCGAAGTTGAAAAAGCCGAAGCTGAAAAAAAAGCGCGGGACATTACCGAAAAAGCACGCCTCGAAGCCGAAGCGAAGTCTGCTTATCTATCCGCCGAGGCGGAGCAAAGCGCCAAATCGTTGATTGAACAGGCACGCCAGGAAGCGACGGTCGAAGTTGCCGCCATCCGCGCCAAAGCCCAGGAAGAGCTCAAGGCTGCCATCGAACAGGCACGCCACAAGACCGAACAGGAAATGGCGGCAATCCGGGCCAAGGCCAGCGAAGAGGCGGAGGCAGCGGCGGATAGCGCCCGCAAGGAGGCGGAGTCCGAGGCCGCTCTGATTCGTGCCAAAGCCGAGGAGTATGCCCGGGCGGCGACCGCCGCGGCGGAGAATGCCCGTCTGGATGCCGTCGCACAGGCCGAAGCTGCCGCTGCCGCGAAAGCTCACGCCGAGGAAGAAGCCAAGGCCATGGCGCAGGCCAAACAGCGGACCGAAGAGGAAAAACGCACCATCACCGCCGCCAAACAGCTCGCCGAAGAACAGGCCAAAACCGCAGCGGAACACGCTGCCGCCGCGCAAGCTGCTGCGGAAAAAGCCGAAGCTGAAAAAGTCGAAGCCGAAAAAAAAGCGCGGGATATTGTCGAAAAAGCACGCTTGGAAGCCGAAGCGAAGTCTGCTTTTCTATCCGCCGAGGCGGAACAAAGCGCCAAGTCGTTGATCGAGCAGGCACGTCAGGAAGCGACTGCCGAAGTTGCCGCCATTCGTGCGAAAGCCCAAGAGGAACTCAAGGCTGCCATAGAACAAGCACGTCGGAATACCGATCAGGAATTGGCGGCGATCCGGGCTAAGGCCACGGAAGAGGCTGTGGCCGCGGCGGATAGCGCCCGCAAGGAAGCGGAGTCCGAAGCCGCATCCATCCGTGCCAAAGCCGAGGAGGAAGCCAAAACAGCGACCGTTGCTGCGGAGCAAGCACGAATGGAGGCCGCCACCCAAGCCGCAGCCGCTGCTGCGGTAAAAGCCCGCGCCGAGGAAGACGCCAGAGCACTCGCTTTGGCCAAACGGCGGACCGAGGAGGAAGAACGTGCCGCCGCCGCGGCCAAGCGGATCGCCGAGGAACAGGCAAAAGCCGCCGCCGAACAGGCCGCCGCTGCACAAGCAACGGCAGACAGGGCACGCCAAGAGGCAACGGCCGAACTTGCAGCCATCCGCGCAAAAGCCCAAGAGGAACTCAAGGCCGCCATCGAACAAGCCCATCAAAATACCGAACAGGAATTGGCGGCAATCCGGACCAAAGCCCGCGAAGAGGCGAAGACTGCGGCGGAAAACGCCCGCAAGGAAGCAGAGACCGAAGCCGCTCTGATTCGTGCCAAAGCCGAGGAGGATGCGCGGGCGGCGGAGAAGGCCCGTCTGGAGGCTGCTGCCCAAGCGGAAGCCGCAGCAGCCGTGAAAGCCCGTGTCGAGGAGGATGCCAGAGCGCTCGCTTTGGCCAAACAGCGTACCGAGCAGGAAGAACGTGCTGCCGCCACAGCCAAGCGAATCGCCGAAGAACAGTCCCAAGCCGCCGCCGAACAGGCAGCCGCCGCACAAGCAGCAGCCGAAAAAGCACGCCAAGAGGCGACTGCCGAAGTCGCCGCCATCCGAGCGAAAGCCCAAGAGGAACTCAAGGCCGCCATCGAAGAAGCACGCCAGAACACCAAACATGAATTGGCGGCAATTCGCGCCAAAGCCGAAGAGGAGGCCAAAGCCGCCTTTGTTGTTGTGGAGCAAGCACGATTGGAGGCCGCCGCCCAAGCCGAAGCCGCCGCGACTGCAAAAGCCCACGCCGAGGAGGAGGCCAAAGCACTCGCTTTGGCCAAACAGCGGACCGAGCAGGAAGAGCGTGGCATCCTCGCGACCAAACAGCTCGCCGAGGAACAGGCGAAAGCCGCCGCCACGCAGGTCGCCGCCGCAGAGCAGGCGCGCCAGGAGGCGGTCGCCGAACTTGCCGCCATGCGGGCCCAAGCTCAGGAGGAACTCAAATCAGCCATCGAGCAAGCCCGCCAAAATACCGAGCAGGAATTAGCGGCAATCCGGACCAAGGCCCGCGAAGAATTGAAGACAGCGACGGAAAACGCCCGCAAGGAGGCCGAATTCGAGGCCGCCTCAACCCGTGCCCAAGCGGAAGATGACGCCAATGTGGCAAGTGCCGTGGTGGAGCGGGCAACACTGGAATCTACTGCCGAAGCCGAAGCAGCGGTGGTTGCCAAAGCTCGCGCCGAACAGGAAGAACGCTCCATTGCGCTAGCCAAATTACTCGCCGAGGAACAGGTCAAAGCTGCGGAAGAAGCTAGGATCACGAGGGAAGAAGAAGGGAGGGCATGGGCGGACGAGGAGAAAACCAAGAGCAACAAGGAAGAAGAAACCAAGTCAAGAGCGGCGGAGGAGGCCAAGGCCATGCTCGCCGAGCGCGCCGCCGCTCGCGTGCAGCGTTTCAATGCCGCCGCCATGGGGCTTCCGATTCCAGCCTCCGAAGGCCGAGTTGGCGAATGGTTTTACGTCTTTAAAAGCGAAGTCATGGGCCCCGTTCAAGTAGAGGAACTCAAGCAAAAGATCGATGACATCACCATCAAGCCTCCGCTCAAAATGATCTGGACCCTCGGAATGGACCACTGGATGCCGGTTTACGAATGCGCGGAATTGTGGAGTAAGGAAAACGAGGTCTCCAGCAAACCTTGAGCACCATTTCACTGGTTTTTTGCCGGGAGTTTACTTTTGCCTGGATGCGTGATTGGTTTTTCAGACGCCCGCCGGCAGGATTGTCGGTTTGACTTGAGGTCTGTGATTTTGGTGTCCTGCTGTCGCGTAATCCATTGCGTATCCCCCCATTCATGGCTTTTTAGGAGAATTTAAATTTCTGGTGCTTGGTTCTTTTGATGTTCTCGGGAATGTCTCTGGCCATAGGGGGGGGCTACCCCGATCGCTCCGACCAATTGTGTCGCTTTCGTCGTTGGTAACGCTTCGGGAGCAGGCAAGGGTAGAGCGGTGGCGAGGTAACTGCAGGATCGCTAAAACCAGCGTTTTTCGACTTCCCTATAAAATGAAACTAAGGTAAGTTGCATTTATTTTAGTTAGGCTTAGAGTCGCCACAATTCTTTGATTTACAAAGAGAGCCGCTGGTCGGATTTGAACCGACGA
>CAYRLT010000625.1:0-3156 GCA_964425095.1 uncultured Luteolibacter sp. | reverse complement strand
CACGCCGGTTTTTTTCCGCCGATCCATGACCGGCCGGTCGATCCCACCGTCTGGCTCCAGGATTACGTCAGCACTTACTTGGAGCGGGATGTAAGGCAAATCCTCAACATTCAGGATCTCGCCACGTTTCAGCGCTTCATCCAGCTCTGTGCCGGGCGGATCGGCCAGCTTCTCAACATCACCTCGCTCGCGGCGGACACCGGCATCACCCGCGTCACCGCCGAGTCTTGGCTCTCCGTGCTCCAAGCCAGCCACTTGGTGTTTCTGGTGCGCCCTTGGTTCTCCAACCTCAACAAGCGACTCGTCAAGTCGCCCAAGCTCTACTTCTGCGATCCCGGGCTCGCAGCCTGGTTAGTCGGCGTGCGCACCCCCGCACACATCAGCGCCCACCCCCAACGCGGTGCCTTGTTTGAAAACTGGATCATGACCGAGCTCCTCAAGGCGCAGACCAATCACGGTCTCAAACCCACCCTCCACTTCCTCCGTGACAAAGAAGGCCACGAAATCGACGCCCTCATCGAAACCGGACCGGATACCTTCCACGCCGTGGAAATCAAATCCGGCGAGACCATTGCCTCCGACTTCTTTTCCGGTCTCGACTACTGGCGCGCCAAGCTCACCCGCCAAACCATCACCCCTTGGCTCATCCACGGCGGCACCGCCCTCCAGCAGCGGGAGAAAGCCACCGTCCTGCCGTGGAATGATCTTTCCCAGCTCATCGAAAAAATCGCCTTATAAAGAAAGGATGAAGGAGCGGAGGGAAGTGGTGTGTTCTGTCGAGATTTGCACACTGGTACCATTTCCCTTGGCTGGCCGCCGAAGCGTGCATGAAACCGCCTGTCTAACGCATGAATGTCAGCCCAATTTGAGTGGCTCCCAGCCTTTGCGGTAGGTTTTGTTGAGGTAGCGGTTGGCTTCCTCGCTGTTGGTGAACTTCATCTTGGCGGCATCATAATTGAGTTTCTCGCCGATTTTGCCGACGCGCAGGGCGATGTTGCCTAGCAGAATGGCCTCCGTGAAAGGAGCGGCATAGGTGAAGTTCGAGCCCGGATGCTTCCAGTCTTTCTCGCCGACGCAGGCGCGGCGCCACTCGGCATATTGGCCGTAGTCGCCCTGGCCATCGGGATTGCGCTCGAGGAGTTGTGGCGGTTTGCCCACGGCCGCTTCACCCGGGCCGATGACGATGCGCGGGCTGTCGCCATAGTCGCCCTGGATGAGCAGATCCGCCTTGGAGCCGAAATAGACGTTGCCGCTTTCCGGCATTTTGCGGGATGCCTCCAATTTTTCCGGCCGGCGGACGCGTTCTAGGGCGGGCACTTCCTTGCCGTCCTTGAGCAGTTTTCCTTCGTACCAATAGATGGTGAGTTCCGGACGGGGTTTGCCGTTGGGCAGCTTGCCGGCGGGGAAGACCCAGCGGAAGATGGCGCCGGAGGGGAACATGTCGGCGCCGTGCTGATAGATCTCGAGCACTTCGACGCTCTTGGGCACGCCGGGATTCATCGACCAGAAAATGCTGTCCATGGTGTGGCAGGCCATGTCGGCCAGGGCGCCACCGCCGAAGTCATAAAAGCCGCGCCATTTGAAGTCATGGTAAACCCCGTTCTTGTAGGGCCGCACGGGGGCCGGGCCAAGCCACAAGTCCCAGTTGACGTTGGCGGGCACCGGGTCTTCACCGACCGGGCGGGGCCCGCCCTGGGGCCAGATCGGGCGGTTGGTGACGCAGTGGATTTCGGACACATCGCCGAGAAAGCCGCCGTTGACGTATTCATAGATGATGCGGTTGCCTTCGCCGGAGTGCCCCTGGTTGCCCATTTGGGTGGCCACTTTGTGTTTTTGCACGCCCAGATTCAACTGGCGGGCCTCCCAGACCGTGTGGACGAGCGGTTTCTGCGTGTAGCAATGCTTGCCAGCCGCCATCGCCAGCGCGGTGGGTTGATAGTGGCTGTGGTCCGGTGTCGCCACCATGACCGCATCGAAATTCTTGATCTCCTTGTCAAACAGCTCGCGGTAGTCCTGATAGAACTTGGAACCCGGCCAGGTGCCAGGGGCCATGCCCTGGCGGTTGGCGTCGACATCGCAGTGGGCGACGACGATATCGCCTGCCTTCTGCACGCATTGGAGGTGAGCTCCGCCCTTGCCGCCTGAGCCGATGATGGCCAGGCGGAGTTTGTCGCCCTTGTTCTGGGCGTGCAGGATGTTGAAGCCTAACTGGCTGGACAGGACGACTCCGGTCGAGGTTTTAAGAAACGACCTTCTGCTGATTTGGGGATTCATATTCGGATTGTTGCACTTTTTCGTGGTCGGAAAGCTACGGTCGGAAAAGCGTTCTTTTTCAAAATGCAGGAAATTGCTTTCGCGCCCGCCGCACTGGAAACGGTCAAAACGGGGACCGACGTCGGGGAGTGAGGAGGTTTTGACTTCACGATGGCGGGCGCGGCCTGTGGCACGGCGGCGCGGATGTTGAATGCGGCAGCGGCGAACGCGAGAAGGAGGCAGCAGCGCTGCTTGATGGCTTATTCCGTCCTAATTTCAATGTCCTTGAACCACACCTCGCAGTCCTGGCCCCCATGAACCTGAAGCGCGAACTTGCCCTCACGCCGGCCGGGGTCGTCGTTCAACTCGGCGCTCTTGATTCCGTTGACGTGAACGACAATGTGGCCGCCACGTGCGCTCACCGTCATTTCGTTCCACTGGCCCGGCTTGAACCAGCGCTTCACATCCTCGGGTTTCGGCTGGCTGACCCATGAGCGACCGTTGGTTTCGTAGAGTCCTCCTGCATCATTGTCCGGATCGATCTCGGCCTGAAAGCCGGTGACGCCGCTGAATCCCTTTTCCTCAATACGGAAGTAGAGTCCGCTGTTGCCCTTCACCGCCTTGTATTTCAGGCGCACGGTGAAGTCGCGGTGAGTCTTGTCGGTGACGAGGTGACCAAAGTCATTTTCCTCCTTCGCGTGCGAGCCACGAATCGCGCCGTCGATGATTGTCCAATCGCCTTTGCCGACGACGTGCCAGCCGTTGAGGGTCTTGCCGTCCCAGAGCGGCATCCAGTTATCCTCGGCGCGAGTGGAAACGCCGAGGACGATGAAGGAGAGAGCGGTGAAGAAAATTCGTGGTGCGTTCATAACTGCTGGGAAATTCGGCTGCTAGAAGTTTGCT
>CAYRLT010000624.1:0-5068 GCA_964425095.1 uncultured Luteolibacter sp. | reverse complement strand
TTTTTGCCCCAGTGAGAGTTACCGTCTTAATCGCATCAGAGCCGCCAGAATGATCTTCTTTGCTGAGATCATTGCTGAAAAACGTTTGATCGGGTAGCACAGCTCCACGGCTGGAAACCTCCCAAGCGGGATCTACGCCAGCAGGAGTTGAGGGTTGACCGGTGTCATCAAGCGGTTCGTAGGCCACGATAATGCGCTTCAGGTCGTCTGCGGAATTATTGGTGAGGGATTTAGCCACCAACACGCAGGCTCTAATATTTTTACCAACGGCTGTTGATCGAGCTTCATCAAAAAGCGACTCGGCGGTGGCGACTCCGCTGGTGACACCTTTACCGCCCATACCACTCAAACCGATCGATCCGAGGGTCATCAAAATAGAAATGATGGCAATGACGATAAGCATCTCCACCAAGGTGAAGGCCGCCTTACCCATTGCGGGCGCTGATTTCGTGTGAATCGATTGCATGGATTTAAAACCGAGATGGTGAAAATTGCACTGGGTTAACTAAAATCGCAAGGGCAAATGTCAATACATCGCGGTTACGCCGAATGGGTGTTGGCCGGGAAGTGCCCCCGATTGGGGCCATTGGTCCAGAGCCATGCGGGACGAACCATGTCGCGGACGTCCTTGCGGGTCGCCTCCCAACCGAGCAACTGCTTGGCAAGCGAGGGATCCGCCACCAGAGAATCGGGGTCACCCTCACGGCGCGGGCCGTATTTGACCGGCACGGACTTACCAGTGACTTCTTCCACAGCCGAAATAATTTCCTTCACCGAGACACCCACACCGGTTCCGAGGTTGCAACGAACGGATTCACCGCCAGCTGCCAAATAGTCGAGCGCGCGGGCATGGGCATCGGCCAGGTCCTCGACGTGGATATAATCGCGGATGCAAGTGCCGTCGGGCGTGGCGTAGTCCGTTCCAAACACTTCCAGAAAGTCGATCTCCCCGGTAACCGCCATCATCACACGCGGAATCAGATGGGTTTCGGGATTATGATCTTCGCCGATTTTTCCGTCTGGCGAGCAGCCACTGGCATTGAAATAACGCAGGCAGGCGCTGCGCAGACCCCAAGCATGGCCGCAATCCTTGAGAATCCACTCGACCATCAGTTTGCTTCGGCCGTATGGGTTGATCGGATTTTGCGAATTCGCCTCGGTAATGGGCAACTTGTCCGGCACGCCGTAGGTGGCGCAGGTGGAGGAGAAAACGAATACCTTGCAGCCAAACTCCTGCATCACCTGAAGCAGCTTGATCGGTTCAGCCGTATTATTCTGGTAATATTTCAACGGGTCGGTGACGGACTCGCCGACGTAGGCGTAGGCGGCAAAATGAACGATCGCACCAAAGCGGTGTTTCTCAAACAATGAGCGAACCAACACTTGATCTCCGACGTCTCCGACGACCAATTCGACACTGGAATCGACAATCGCTTGATCATGGCCGAAGACCAGATTGTCCAGCACGACGATTTTGCGACCTTGGCTAGCCAAGAGGCGGACGGTGTGGGAGCCGATGTAACCGGCTCCTCCGGTAACGAGAATAGGTGTGTTTTCGGTAGTCATAATTTCTGAAAGCATGAAACCGAAGAATGCCGGGCACTGTCAACCCATGGCGGTGGCGGCCCCTGAATTCTTGCAAAAACATTCGAATAAACCGCCGATATGTGGTGTCTTAGTCGCATGAAGAAAAACTTCCGCCTTTGGATCGCCTCCGCCATGGGAATCACCGCCGCATTCGCATTCAGTTCCTGTGCCTATGATCCCTACTACTCATCCGTCGGAGGGTCTTACAGCTCCGGTTACAGTTCCGGCTATGGCCAAGGTTACGGCTATGGCGGTAGCAATTTTTCCACCTCACTCTTTGTCACTACCGGCGACCCCCGATGGGGCTACGATCCAGGGTGTCACAGCTATTACGATTACCGTTCCCGCCGTTACTATGATCCCTATTTGTATGGTTACTACCCCACAGGCTATCGCCCGGTGATGGTTTATGGAGCGCCTCACCCATATGGCTGGAGACCGGGCCGCAGTTATTGCCCGCCACCACGCACCGTCAGAAACGTGACGGTAGTGAATTATCAAAACCGAGAGTCCGCCTACCGGAACTCCGATTACTCGTGGGCGAAAAAAGTTTACAGTCAGCCAAGCACACATCACCGCACACAGAGCCAAGAACCGATCCGTTCAAATTATGGAAGCCCGAGAACCTATGATCGGAACTCTTACCCTGCCCCATCCACACGGACCTCGCCTTACAGTAGCGCGTATCCTCCCAGCCGGGAGTCATACAAATCACGCCAAGCTCTGGAAATTACTTCCGCATCCGGCAGCAGCCAAAACCAACGTGAAACTCAAAATACACGCCAAAAACAGAGCGACAGCCATAGCTCCCGCTACTCCAGTCGCGCGCCGGAGGCTCCATCAAGAAAACCCGATTTCAGTCAGCCGTATTCCCGAAGCCAACGGGAATCCCAACAACCTTCCGGGCCCTCATCCCACAGCCGGTCACGCAGTGAAAGCCGGCCAACGCCGCCCGCCAATAAGCGTGATGACGACGACTCGTCCAAATCCAAGTCGGGTGAACGGCGGGGAATCCGTAGCCTTGGAGAAGGTTGATTTCCTGAAATCAAGACTCAATCCGCCTTCCGCCGTGCCCGCTCACGGCGGAGGCGATCCAGCGTCACACGTGGGCGTAATATCCATCGGCCGTAGAGCCAACCCGCCAATCCCCCGCCCAAGTGGCAAGCGTGGCCAAGCTGAAACAACGAGCCAAGCCCTTGTTCCACTAGGATTTTTCCGATCCCAGCCAAGCCCGGCACTTTCAACGTTGGATTGACCAAGGTGAGCAGAAATGCCGCCAGCAGGATACCCATACCGAGGCTGTTCCCTGAAACCGGCAAAGGAAACATCCGCGACTCTGGAGAGAGCGTCGTCAACAACAACAACAAGGCAAGGCAAGCGCCGGAGATCCCGACCAATAGCCCATCACCTAACAAAAGGTGAAACGCTCCTCCACCCAAAATCCCGGCAAAAAGCGCCACCAACATCGTCGACCGCCCAGCGATGTATTCGATCCTCGACCCAATCACCAAAATGAATACCGCGTTCACTCCAACATGCCACCAACCACCGTGCAGAAATCCATAGCTAACGATCTGCCAGATTTTCCCTGACAGAAAACCCTCGCGGCTCAGCCCCAAGTTCACAAAACACGGCATCCATGCATCCGGCCCACCGCCGATGGAGACGATCATCTGGATGCCAAGGATCAACAGAACGCAGGCCCATGAAACAGGTGAGCGAAAGATTTGTCGGATGTGACTTCCCACGCTGGCAACCGGCCCGCTTGAAGAAGTGAGCATCACCTCGGGAAGTTGGCGTGGATCCGACACTTATTCGACAATTCGTGCGCGAGGCTCGCGGCGGACCGTGTCCTCGCCACCGGCAGTAGTCACGAACGGCCCGCCTTCCAGCGGTGCCACGCCCGAGAAGGCGACATCCGGCATCTCCGACGGCCTGCCAGCCAATGGAAAATCCTTTCTCAGCGGGAAAAACGGATAGCCCTCCCACATCAGAATGCGCTTGAGATTCGGATGACCGGAAAACGGAATTCCCATCATATCCCAGACTTCGCGCTCGTGCCAATCAGCACCGGCCCAAAGATCGGTAGCGGTCGGCACCGGCTCGTCCTCCGCAAACGCAGCCTTCACCCGCAGGCGACTGCTGTCATCGAGAGTGGCGATTTCATACACCATCTCGAATCGCGGATCGTCCCCAAAATGGTCCACGCTAGAAATATCGAGCACCATCTCGTAGCCATACTCGTTCCGGCATTTCGCGAGCACGTCATGCAGGGAGGCGGGCTCCACATACAAAGTCTGCTCGCCGCGAAATTCCACGGTTTTCAAAATCTTCGGTCCAAAGGCTTCCGTGAGCCGGGTGACATCGGTGGTGGCTGACATGGCGTTATGAAAAATCAGGAAACTTCTTCGAAGAACGATTGCTTCTGCGCCATGGTGGATTTCTCCCCCTCGATCTTCTCTTGCACTTTCATCAACCCTTGGATCAAAGCCTCAGGACGTGGTGGGCAGCCGGAAATGTAAACATCCACGGGAATCAGGCGGTCGATCCCCTGCAAAACCGCATAACTGCGATACATCCCGCCGCTCGATGCGCAGGCCCCCATCGCGATGCACCATTTGGGCTCAGGCATCTGGTCCCAAATCCGTTTCACCGCCAACGCCATCTTGTAAGTCACCGTCCCGGAAACAATCAACACGTCCGCCTGCCGCGGCGAGAAACGCATCACTTCCATCCCGAAACGCGATAAATCGTAGCGTGAACACGCCGTCGCCATCATCTCGATCGCGCAACACGCAAGCCCCATCGGCATCGGCCACATCGAGTTTTTGCGCATCCAATTGATGGCCGCATCCACGCGGGTGATGATCACGTTGCCTTCGATCTTCGAATCGTAAGCCGTATGAACGGTGCTAGAGGAAGGAGTGGGACTGACCATGGCTGAAAATCGGCTGCGCGGCACTGTTGCCCGCTATTCCCCTCCCCTCAAGTCGTTTGTGAGAAAAAAAGCGCCCAAGCCGACTCTCCGCCCGCGTCCAAAACGCTTGAGTCCTTATTTGAAAATCGCCAACACCGGCCGGTGGTCGGACGCCTCATTCCACGCCGGATCATCGATAATGTGCGAGGCGCGGAAGTCCACTTCCGAGCGCATTGCGCGGGACAAGGTGATGAAATCAATCCGCGAATAGATGTCGTGCAGCGACCAATAATGCGTCCAAGCCTCCCCGCGTGAGTCTTTGGCCGGAATCGCCGTTAGGTAGCCCGGGTCATTGTAACTGCCAGTCACCGTCTTGAATGCCTTGCTCGGACGGGTGTCATTGAAATCACCATAAACGACCAATCGCGTATTCGCATCCGCCTGCAGAATGCTGTCCACATGACGGCGCAACAACCGAGCCTCATTAATTCGCATTTGGTATTTTTTCTGTAGTTTGAACTAATGATATGATTTAACTTGCATCTCGTTTTCCGTATTCTGCTT